>CASAUJ010000001.1:0-2457 GCA_949118805.1 uncultured Clostridia bacterium
TATCTTCATCTACCCATGCCCAGTTTTCTGGTAAGGTAATATCTGCTAATGTATTAGTTGTTGTATATACGATTGTTGCTGGATCTGCTACTGGGGCTACTAATGTTGCTCCTGTTACTTCAAATGTTACTGTTACTGTTTCATTTGAATAGTTTCCTGCATCTGCTCCTGTATATACTGCTGTGAATGATTTAGATCCTACTGTTAATACTGTATTTTCTGCATCTTCACTTTCTGCCCATGCCCAGTTTGCTCCTAGTGTTACTTCACTTAATTTCTTTCCTGCTACATAGGTCATATCTTCTACTGTTGGTAAGTTAGTTAATATTGCTTTTCTAATTTCAAAACTTCCAACAACAATATTATCTTTTGCTGCATATTTATCAGTTGCTTTTACATCAATTTCAACTTCATAAATTCCTGCATCTTTTAACTCTGTTACTAATTGTCTTGACAATACAGTTCCATCTTCAGCTTTTTCAACTTTATAATATCTAATTGCTTGAATATCAGTATTGGCAACGTCATCTAATTTTGAAATTACTTCTACTGTTTTTGCAGTTCCATCATAAATTAAATAATCTGGATCTTCTGGTTGTACAATTTCAAAATCTTCTGCTGATAATTCTCCTTCTGTTACTTCAAAATCAACTTTTTTAGAATTTTCTGTATAGTTTTCTGTTTCTGTAAATGTTGCTGTTATTTCAGTTGTTCCTACTCCTACAATTGTAATTTTTCCTGTCTTACTATCAATTATTGCAACATCTGTATTAGATGATGAATAAGAAACTTCTCCATCTTCTACTATATCCATTGCATTTGTTACTTTTGCTAAAATTTCTTTTGTTTCGCTTATTCCTGCTGTATATTGTGTTAATTCAAGTTTTGGTTCTACTTGTTGTGCTTTTTCTATCTCTACAATTCCTACTTCTAATCCAGTTATAGCTGCATATTCAGAACCTTCTGATAGATCAATTACAATATGATAGATACCTGCATTTCTTATTTCATTTACTTCTATTACTGGTACTCCACCTTCTTGAAGAGGTGTTCCATTAGGATCTTCTTTGTAATATTTTGGTGTAATTGCACCAATTCCATTTGCAATTCCTTCATCAGCATCTACACGTACTCTTAATAAACCACCATCATATACTTTTCCTGTGGTTGACAATGAAAAGTCTTCTGCTGATAAATTTGTTTTTCTATTAATTGTTATTTGACATCTATTTACACCATCAAATGCTGATTCCTCATATGGGAATGCATTTACTACCAAATTATAAGTTCCTGGTTTTTGTGAATTAAAGTTTGTTGATAATTCATATTCTTCTGCCTTTAATTCTTGTTCTGCACCAGACATCATAACATAAACTACATGAATATGTTCTTTATCTAATTCATCTCCATATTCATATACCGTTTTAAAGTCTTTATCAAATCTTACTTCTAATCTTAATGGTTGATCTACTATTTCTAATTCCATTTCTTTTGAAGCTGGACTAATTGATGCATAATTTTCTTGTAAAGCCTCACTTAATACAAAGGTTGCTTTTACTGTATAATTTCCTATTTCTTTAACCCCTGTTGTAGTTGTTTCACCAGATTCAACATTGGTATATAAGTAATCAACTGTGATTCCATCTGTTTCTGACAATCCAATTACTTTTACACTATGTAGATCTTTATCATATTTTATTGTTTCTTTTTCTTTTTCAAATTTTACATTTTCTGATAATGAATAAACTGCTTTATCAATTGATAAAGTTCCTACTCTTAATCCATCTACTGCGTCATATTTTTCTGTTTCTGCTACATTTATTTTGATTGCATATTTTCCTGCATTTGTTACACTTGTTTCTCCTGCTTCTGCTATGCTTCCTTCTTTTTCTTCTCCTGTTACTTCATCTTTTACCATTGTAATTTTGTGGTAAGTAATTGCTGTAATATCTTCTTCTACTACACCTTCTACATTTGGTACAACAGTTGCTTGTCTTGTTGTATTCTCTGCATATTCATACTCATTTCCACTTACAGTGAAGTCTGTTCCTTCTAACGCATCTCTTTCTACGGTTAATTCAATGGTTGCTTTACTTTCGTTGTGGTTATTATCTCCTGTAAATGTTACAGTAATTGTTGTAGTTCCTTCTCCTACTAATGTGATTTCCCCATTTGCATCAATCGTTGCTACTGTTTCTTCACTTGATTGGTACAATACTTGTCCTATTGCATTTTGTTTATTAGATACTGTTAATATTGGTGCTGATTCAGTCATTAATACAGAAGTTTTTGTCATGCTTAATATAGGTAGTTCATCTTGATCAATTTTGTTGATTACTAATGTTCCTACTCTTAATCCACTTACTGCATCATATTTTTCGGTTTCTGCTACATCAATTTTAATTGCATATTTTCCTGCTTCTGTTACACTTGTTGTTCCTTCTTCTGCTATACTTT
>CASAUJ010000001.1:2557-97848 GCA_949118805.1 uncultured Clostridia bacterium
TATCATCTGCTACTACACCTTCTACATTTGGTACTATGGTTGCTTGTCTTGGTGTGTTTTCTGCATAATCATATTCATTTCCACTTACTGTGAAATCTGTTCCTTCTAATGCATCTCTTTCTACTGTTAATTCGATGCTTGCTTCACTTGCATTATAGTTATTATCTCCTGCAAATTTTACAGTAATGGTTGTGGTTCCTTCTCCTACTAATGTGATTTCTCCATTTGCATCAATCGTTGCTACTGTTTCTTCACTTGATTCGTAAGATATGGTTCCTTTTGCTGTTTCTTTATTTCCTACTGTTAATCTTGCTGTTTCTGTTAATTTTACAGTTGCTTTTTCCAAGCTTAATACAGGCGCACTTTGATCAATTTTATTGATTACTAATGTTCCTACTCTTAATCCATTTACTGCATCATATTTTTCGGTTTCTGCTACATCAATTTTGATTGCATATTTTCCTGCTTCTGTTACACTTGTTGTTCCTTCTTCTGCTATACTTTCTGTTTCTTCTCCTGTTGTTTCATCTTTTATCATTGTAATTTTGTGATATTTAATAGCTGTAATATCATCTGCTACTACACCTTCTACATTTGGTACTATGGTTGCTTGTCTTGGTGTATTTTCTGCGTAATCATATTCATTTCCACTTACTGTAAAATCCGTATCTACTAAAGTATCACTTTTTACAATTAAGTCAATGGTTGCTTCACTTGCTTCATATTTATCAGTTGCTGTAAAAGTTACTGTAATCGTTGCTGTTCCTGCTCTTAATAAGGTAATTTCTCCTGTTGTTTCATCAATTGCAATCACAGGATCTTTTCCTTCTTCTGCTTTTACAAAATATTTTATATTCCCCTTTGCTTCATCAGCATTTTTTACATCAATTGTTGGAATTTTTTCCGTGGTTAATAAAACCTCATTTTCACTTAATGTAATAATTGGGGTTGCTTGTGTTGCTTTATTAATTGTAATTTCTAGTTTCGCATTTTTCCCTGCATAAGATAAAAGAATAACTTGTTTTCCTAAACGTTCTGGATTATAAGTTTTTATTTCTGCCTCTGTTAACTCTACTGTTGTGGTATCTCCTGATGCCCATTCAACAGTAATTTTTCCTCCTGTTAAATCCAATTCTTCTCCATATTGATAGGTAGTTTTTGTTGGTAGGGTTGTTATGGAAATACTAGAAATAACATCTCTAACTTCATATTCATAGATTTCTATAATTCCTTCATACTCAAAAAACGCCTGTTGTCCCTCTCCAACACTTTCTGTTGAGAAGGAATCAAACATAGCCTCTGTTGCTGGAAGTTCGGTTATATTTCCTCGTGTATCAGTTACTACTATTTTTGCTCCAGTAATATCTAATTTTTCTCCATAATTATAAACTTTCTTACTTGGCAATACTAATTCATAGGTATCTTCTGTTCCTACTACTGTTACCACTCTTGAAACAGTGGCTGTATTTCCGCCTTTATCTGTATAGGTATAAGTTAATGTTTGAGGCCCTACTTTTGTTACATCTAATACCTCATTAGCATAAACAATTCCCTCACCATCTACATTATCTGTCCATTTAGCACCTGGATCCTGAAAAGTTCCATTTAAAGGTACATCCATATCTCCTTCTATTAAAGTCAATTCTGGTGCTATGGTATCTGCTATGTAGAATCGATCAAAATATGCTTTTGATACATTTAAAGAACCATCTACCACATAATATTGTAAATACCATTCTCCTAAATCTTCTGGCTTAGATGGTGCTGTGAATTTATAGCTATTTCCCGGTTTATAGACAACAATTGCATTGTCTCCATAGTCCTCTTCAAAGGTTCTACACCATTTATATGCTAACCAGTAAATATCATTTTCGTCTTCTAACTCAATTTTAATTTCTCTTCCTAATGGTATTTTTGAGTCTGCTAAAGGATAATCATCTGGTCTGTTTCGATTAATCTCTGGTTTTATTTTATCTGTATAATCTGGTGATACCTCTTCATTTACTATGTAATAAGGTACATCAAGCCAAAATTCATTTAAATTCCCATTATCATCTTTTGCTGCTACACTAATTTCATGTAGTCCAACAAAATTTTCTGGTACATCAATTACAAAGGTATATTCCTTTGTTCTTTCATCCAAATAAATTGGCCTTTTATCGTCATTGCTTTTTCCATCAATGTTACGATCCCATAAATAATACAGGTTATTGATCCCTGTTTCATCTGTTACAGTAAAACTTACTTTACTGCCTGCTTTAATTCTTCCTGCTCTTACATCAGTTCTAATCTCTGGTGCTTGTGTATCTATTTCTGCTGCTGATATAAAAATTGGAATTCCTGTAACCATCATGGTGATTGTAATCATCATAATGATTATTTTTTGTTTTTGTTTTTGAATAAAACTAGACATCCTTCTTCCTCCTAAATATGAAATAATATATAAATAACAAAAAATGTATTATGTTATCCATTTATACACTATACATTACAATTATATAACATTTTTTGTTTTTTTGCAATATTTTTGAAATATTTTTATTATATTTTTGAAATACTTTTGTAACATCTTGTTCTTTTTATAATTTTTATATATAAAAAAGGACCAAAAAAAGAGAATAGGCAATTTTTCCATCCTATTCTCTTCTTTTATAAAAACTTATACTTTCCTCCAAAACCAGTCTAGACTATTGTCAATACTTTTCTTTCCTTCTGCTTTTGCTTCTATATCATCTACCCATAAATACGCAAAGAAACTAATTAAAACAAATATAAAATCAATTGCGATACATCTAGATAAAACTCTTAACATATGTCTAAATTCTTCTGATAATGTTGCAATTTGTGCTACATGTATAATTAAAATAATTAAATAAGCAAATAATACGATTGCACTAATATAACTTTTTTTTATTTCTTGTGATAGAAATATTAGCAATACAGTCGCTACTAACATTAATATCAAAGTGAGTGGATTCGATATGTCAAAAACAAACATCTTTATTCCTCCATCCTTTTCTTTTGTTTATCTTTATTTATATAGTATCACTTTTTTATTTTTTCTGCAACGTTTTTTTGTTACATTTTTATGACAAAAGGATTACTTTCTAATGACAAAGAATTTGAAAACTATCCTAGCCTTTGTTCTATTAAATCTACTATCTCTTGTGCTTTTTTTTCGATTTCATTTTTATTTTCCCCTTCGATCATAACTCTTACCAAAGGCTCTGTTCCAGATGGTCGAATTAGAACTCTTCCATTTCCTGCAAATTCTTTTTCTAATTTTTCAATTGCTTCCTTTATTAAAGGATCTTTATCATATTCATATTTTTTCTCATGGTTTACTTTTGCATTGATCAATACTTGTGGATACAATTTTATGATACTTCCTAGTTCAGAAGCTTTTTTTCCAGTTTCCAGCATAGCTCGTATTAACATTAAAGAAGTTAAAATCCCATCTCCTGTTGGATTATAATCCAATAAAATGACATGTCCTGATTGTTCTCCACCTAAATTAAATCCTTCTTTTAACATCTCTTCTAAAACATAACGATCTCCCACTTTTGTTTGTTTTAATTGTAATCGATTCTCTTGGGTATATTTTGTCAATCCTAAATTACTCATAACAGTAGCTACTATCGTATCTTTTTTTAATTCTCCTTTTTCTTTTAAAGAATTGGAAATAATCGCTAATAATTTATCTCCATCGATTTCATTTCCTTTCTCATCAATTGCTAAACATCGATCGCCATCTCCATCATAAGCAATTCCTAGACTTAATTGATGTTCTAATACAAATTTTTTAATTCCTTCTAAATGAGTAGATCCACAATTTTGATTGATATTGATTCCGTCTGGTTCATGATTGATAATTTTATAAGGAATTCCCAATGATTTAAATACTTTTTCTGCTACCACTGAAGTTGCACCATTTGCTGTATCAATTCCTACCATGAAATCTTTTGTTACATTTTTTTCAATCACTTCATCAAAATATTTTCGAAAAAAATAAATATATTCCTCTACTAAATCAAAGCAATATTCTGAAATTCCTATCTTTTCATTGATTGCTGTAAAATCATCTAATCTTCCTGAATCCATTATTTCTTCAATTTCTTCTTCTAATGTATCTGATATTTTCATTCCTTTATTGCTAAAATATTTAATCCCATTAAATTCATAAGTATTATGTGATGCAGAAATAACAACACCTGCATCTGCCTTCAATTTTTTAGTTAAATAGGCAACAGCAGGGGTTGGAATCACTCCCAATAATTTCACATTAGCACCATAACTCAAAAATCCAGCTACCATAGCACTTTCAATTAGAGATCCAGAAATACGTGTATCTCTTCCTATTAAAATAGTTGGCATATGATCTATGTGTTTTGATAATACATAGGCACCTGCTTTTGCTACTTTATAGACCAAAGCAGGTGTCAATTCTGTATTAGCAATTCTCCTAATTCCATCTGTTCCAAAATATTTTCTCATTTTTCTTCTCCTCTAACCCTTTTTACTCATCTTCATCATAATTTTTTCTTTTAGTGTTAATTCTATTTTATTCGGTTCTCCCATTTCTATTCTCTTATTTTGCAACACCAATTTAGGATTCTTTGTTGTTAATTCTTCTAATTTTTCTTTTCCTATTAATTCTGTTAATTTTGTCATAATCTGAGGGATTCTTGGATAAATAGTATGGGGACTGTGTACATCACTTCCTAAAAAATGCACCATATTATTTTTCAATAATCTTTTTACCATAATCTGTGCACTTTTTCCATAATAACCAATAATACTTCCATAATTAGCTTGCATATATACCCCTTTTTCCATTAAATCCTTTATCATTTCTGGTGATTCTTGAATAAAAGTATATCTTTCTGGATGTGCTAAGATAGGAACTAATTTATTTTGCATCATTTCATAAACAACATTATATACATTCAATGGTTTTATATTAAGTGGCATTTCGAAAAGAACATAACTCGTATCGTTAATGGTTGATGCTTTCTCTTCTTTCAATAAAGAAACCATATGATTTGATAAATAGATTTCATTCCCCATATATAATTTCATTGTACTTTTTTCTTCTTGCAATTTTTCATAAATTATATTTATCCACAGTTCTCTTTCTGGCGTGTTCGTTTCATAATATCCTTCCATATAATGAGAAGTTGAAATGATTGCTTCAAATCCTACTTCTTCTGCTTCTTTTACAAGTAGAAGCGTTTCCTCTATGTTTTTTGCTCCATCATCAATATTGGGTAATATATGTGTATGAAAGTCAATCATCGTTTTCTCCTTTTTCTTTTTTTGCATTTTCTTTTTCTAGGTATTCATTCATTTGTTTAAGGATATCATTTGTTCTTTCTTTCGCTGCTTTTTCAAGTTGCCTTTTATTCGGCATTTTTTTAGGTTCTGTTGTTTTTTTCGTTGTTTGTTTTTTAGCAGTAGAAACTGTTTTTGGAATACTTTTGGCTTTTGTGGTACTGGTTGTCTTCTTTTTCGGTTTTTCCTCTTTTTTTTCTACTTCTATTACTTCTTCTTTTTCTATTTCTTCTATTTTTTTAATTCTCTCTTTTTTTTCTTCTATTTTCACAGGAATTGGTGTATTTTCTATTTTTCCCCTTTCCAGATGAGTAGTTTCCACATGAGTACTTTCCCCATAGTAATAATATTGCTTTTCATATCGTTTTCCTGATATTGGTAATTTATTCACTACAACGCCTGTTAAATTTCCTCCAACATTTTGGATATTTTTAATAACTCTTTCTAAAGCATCTTTTTTTGTTACTTTATGAGCAGCTACAAGAATAGTAGCATCTACAATTCTTGATAAAATAACAGCATCTGTTACCAATTCACAAGGGGTTCCATCTATAATTACAATATCAAAAGCTTGTTTCAATTTTTCTAATAATTTAATCATTTTAGGGGAAACCAATAATTCTGAAGGATTTGGTGGGATATTTCCTGCTGGCATTAAATATAGATTAGGTACTTCTGTTTTTTGAATACAATCCACAATTTCTTCTGTCATATTCTTCTTTTGTATCATTCCTACCTGTGAAAGATAATTGGATAACCCTGGTGTAGGAGAAATATTGAAAATGGTATATTGTCTTCCTTTTCTCATATCTGCATCCACTAAGGCTACCTTTTTTCCTGTTTGTGCAAAAGTAACAGCTAAGTTTGAAGCAATCCAACTCTTTCCTTCCCCTGGTAAAGTAGAAGTAACCAATAAAGTTTTTGTTTGTTTATTGGTATTAATGAATTGTATATTGGTTCTTAGTGTCCTAAAAATCTCTGAGATTGGAGATTTTGGATCTCTATGTGCAATTACTTCTTCTTTCATTATCTCTTGTGTTTCCTTTCATTATTTATTTTTTCTATCTTTGGTATAGAAGCTAATACTGGTATTTGAAAATTCTTTTCAATTTCTTCTGATGTTTTTATCGTTGTGTCTAACAAAGTAGCTATTATTACATAAGCAAAAGCAACAACAACTCCCATACACCCAAACATGGCTACATCTTTTACTGGATTTATATTACATGGTTGTGTTGACATTTCAGCCTCATCCACAATTTGTACATTGTTAATATTATAAATTTCTTTTACTTTTTCTGTAAAAGCTTTTGCAATTTCATTTGCCATTTTGGCTGCATCTGAAGGATTCTCATTTTGTACTGTTATTTCAATTAATTCTGTATTTTTTCTAGAATCCACTTCTACATTTCTTCTTAATGTTTCTTCTTCTATGGAAATTCCCAAATTAGAAATAACTTTTCGTAAGATATCTTTACTTTTTACTAACTCTCGGTAAGTAGCTACTAATTTTGAATTAATGGTAATATCTGTTGCTGTTATTGTAGTATTGATTGTTGTATCCATATTCTCAGAAGAAGCTAATACTAAAGTAGTAGAAGATGCATACATTGGTGTTGTAAACTCTTTTGTATAAAAAATCCCTATTCCTAAAAAGAATATAATAATTAATATAATTTGTATTTTTTTATTCCAAAATATATTAATTATTGCTTTTAAGTCAATTTCTTCCATCATTAATTCCCTTTCTTTTTCCTTTGTTCTTTTTTCCATTTATAGTATAACTCTAAGTTTTCATTTTTGCAAGATTTATCTCATTTATTTTTTAATCAATATAGCAAATGCCATATTTTTGGCTTGCTTCCTTTAACTCTTTTTTCTTTTCTTGATCCACTTTGTTTTTCATAGTATATTCTTTCCCAAAACTATTTTCAACTTTTTGAGTTTGGATTAACTTTTCTCTATATGATTCCACTGTACCAATTACTTTTGCTGGATTACCTGCTACTATTTTATTAGGTTCTATATCTTTTGTTACAACTGCTCCTGCCCCAATAATTACATTTTCTCCTATCTCTACATTTGGCAAAATGGTAACATTAGCTCCTACAAATACATTGTTATGAATTATAATTTTACCAAATTTGGTTTTTTGAATTATTTTTTTTGAACTTGCATCATGAGCCAGTAATGTAACACGATTAGAAAATGTCACATTGTCCCCTATTTCAATTAAAAAGCAATGATTTGGATCTAAAAAACATTCCTTTTGTTTACTAAAATTTTTTCCTATTTTTAATCCTCTTTTTTCTAAAATTTTTAATGGCATTTCACGATTAATGATTTCTAATAAAGTTCTAATAATTTTCATTTATTCTCCATTTCTTCTTACAAATCTTTTTTTTATTTTTTCTTTTAATCCTTTTGGTAAAAACTTTCCTAATGTAGTTCTCCACCTATATTTTTCTACATACTTGCTGGCCAATTGAGCAAAAGTCAGTGTTTCTAAATCTTTCATGAAATTTTCTCGATTTATAAATTTTGTTTTTGCTTCTTTATGGTTATTATCTAATGCTTGTAGTGGTGATACCTCTTGATATACAGTTCTGCCTTTTATTTCTTCTTCAAAAATTTTGATTGCTTTTTCTGTGTTTAGCAATAATAAAGAAATTCCTTTATTGTCATCCTTTATGATTTCTTTTTTTCCCCAATAATCGCCAATCGTAAAATCAGCAACTCTTTTATCCACATCTTCATACTGACATTCTGTACAACTTAATGGAGCAGACATTCCACAACCATACATTTGCATATAATTTGCATAATCACTCTTTTTTTCGTGAATCGGCATAAGAACCGATTCTCTATCATAAAAATCAATTTTCATTGACATATTATGAGCTCCCTTAATTTTTGATCGAAAATTAATATTTTTAATTTTTCCTTGGTATTTCTCTTCTATATGAATCTTAAATTTTTCAAATAAAATGGGAGATGCCACATTATCACACATAATTTCACATAATAATAACTTATCTTTTTGCGATTGAGGAACAGTAACTTTCAACCCAGCTACTTGACAAGGAGTTCCAAAAAATAGTACTAATTGATCTGCTTTTAAATCCTGTAACACTTGCAAATAAATATCTTCCATCTTACTATTTACATATTTTGAAGTTTTAAATTTTTCACATTCTTCTAGTGTTGTTGCTCTTTTATGAACTACTTCTAAATTTTCATTATAAGCTACTCCATAAACAATTCCGTGATTTCTAATCACATATTCCATTAATATATGACTCATACCACCTGAAGCACTTTTTTCTCTTACCTCTTGATTTTCATTATATATAACATAAGCTCTTTGTATTTCATTCTTAATTTCGTGATGTTGTCTCTTAATACATACTTGCTCACATTTATGGCAATGAATACATCTATCCTCATCAATTTTAGGGTAACAATACCCTTCTTCATCTTTTTGCATTTCAATACATTGTACTGGACATACAGAAGCACAAGCTGTACAATGATAACAATCAATTTTTTTCTGATTTTTCAAATAAGTTGCCATCTATTTTCTCACCTTTTCATCTTATTTTTTATTTTCTGTTTCATTTTCTCATCTAGTATAAATCGATAAGTTGCTATCAAATAAGTTATTCCAAATATTGTACACTTTAAAATAAATCCTAATAAAGAATCTGTTATAAAAAAATTACACAATAAACAAATAATTATAGATAGGAAACATACTGGGCCAAATCCTTGAAATGTAATTTTAAAAACTTTTCTCACATCAATTCCTGCTTTTTTTTGCAAACACCAATAATAGGCTATAGTATTTCCTAATATTACAGAAATTGCTGTTCCGATTGCAGCTCCCACAATTCCCCAATATGGAATCAAAGCCACTGTGATTAGAATATTCATAATTGCTGTTACTAATACAGTTATTGTATAATAACCATGTATATTTTTCGCTTTTAAAACGTCACTTCCACTTCCATGAATTCTTGATAAAGAAGAAGCAATGACTACAATTAAAACTACATAATAGGCTAATTCATATCCATCTCCTGCATAAATTTGAATAAATTTTTTTCCAAAAAATATAAGCCCAATAATGATCGCCATATAAAGAATTGCTACAAATTTTGAAGTTTTTCCAATATATTCATTAACTTTCTCTTGATTTTTTTCTACTAACACCATTCTTGTAATAGTTGGCAATTGATAACGGTTAATAACTGTTGTAAAAGACAATACTAAATCATTTATTTTCATAGCAACAGAATAAATAGCAAGTGAAATAGCTGCATTTGAAACCATAACCCCAATAATTAATTGATCTAGCCTCCAATAAATTTGTGTAATCATCGTTTGTAAAAATATAAAAATAGAAAATTTAGAAATTTCTTTAAAGAACTCATGATCCCATTGATAAAGTTTTATTCTAATTTTTAACTTCTTAAATACATAATAAATGTTCGTAAAAATAGTTATCATGGTAATAATCAATGTAATATAAGTTAATCGAATCGCTGTTGCCTTAGTTGCTAATACTACTATTGTAAGTAGTACATTGATAATCGTTGTTACAATAACCATAATTCTAGAAAATATGAATTTCTCATATCCTGCGATAATTGCACTAAAAATAGAACCTATCGTTGTTACTGTCATGCTTGTTGCAATAATAATAAACATCTTTTTTGCTAATTCTATTTGTTCTATTGTTAGAGAAGCACTAAACATATTGTCTAAAAAGTAATACAATACTACACATACAATCGCCATTAAAATAGTAATTACAAAATAGATAAAAAAGCAAAGTGCTAAAAAGTTCTCTTTTTCCTTTTCCTTTTTTTCTGCATTATATTTTGAAATATAACGAATAATAGTAGTTCCTAATCCAAATTCAAAAATAGTTAAATATCCAGCAAAAGAGGAAACTAAACTATATACACCATATTCCTCTTGACCTAATCCACGTATAATAAATGGATTTAGGAGGAAAACAATTATTCCTTCAATTGCCATACTAATATAATTTAATAACATTCCTAATTTTATTTGTTTATTTTCCATTATTTTTTAATACAGTTTCTATATAGTTCTCTGCATTTTTCCTTTCTTTCTCTAATAGTTTTTTTACTGTAACATAATCAATCTCTTGCGTTATTTTCACTAAATCCAAATCTTCTAACTTTGTTATAATTCTCTGCTCTAATCCTATTTTTTTCATTAAGTTACACATTCTTGCTCCTGTTTTCAAGTGGGGTATGATACAATTTCTCTTTTCAAAAATAAGAGAAAACACAGTTCCATGGAAAGAATTGGTGATTACAAACTCTGCGTTTTGAAAAAGGTAAATAAAATCTTCTGGTCCTGCTTCCGCATAAATTTCTTCCCTTTCAAATCTTTTCTTTTTACTAATACTAACTACTTTTAAATCTAAATATTTAGAAATTTCGTTTACGATTTTTACAAATTCCTCGTTTTCCTCTAATATATATACAAATATATATTTTTCTTTTAATTTAACCTTACTCTTTTGAACAAGCTTATCCCACATTTGTTTTTCATGCAATAAAGTTGGATCAATTGTTACCCAAATTTTCTTATTCGCATAAGTTTGTAATTCTAGTTGTGCCTCTTGCTCTCTCACCGCAATATAATCCAATTTTTGAAGAGCTTCTTCATATTCTTTTTGATATTGCAAATCGATTTTATTTCTTCCCAAACTTGCTGCGTAGCTTGCTTTTATTTTATCGTTCCCAACAAATTCTAAATAATAAGTTTTATCAAATCCCTCTGTGATATCTGTATTCCAAAGCTGATCACTTCCTGTAAAAAATATATCTGCTTCTGGAGGATTGTCTACTAACTGTTGAAATGTAGTATATTTTTGAGTTAGGTGATAATTTTCTTTCATAAAATCTTCAAATTTTTTATATTTCGTATATCTTTTTTTCCATTTAAGCGTCCTCCAGCCTAAATGCAATATTTTATTAAAAATTCCCTTATACCTTTTATATACTCTTAAACTAAACATTTTATATTGTGTCTCAAAGTAATTAGGACGATAATCAATTATTTCAACCTCTTCACTATACTGTTTTAGTTTTTCCTGTAAAGCATAAGCTTGCAATACAGATCCGTAATTATGTGCGCTATGAATACTTACCAACTTTATTCTCATTTGTTTAACTCCCTTCCTCATCTTTGCATAAAGGTAAGATATTTCTCAATAATATTTTCTGGTTTACATCTCTCTAAAATTTCATTTGGTTGTTCTGGATATTCATTCATTGCTAGTTTTATTTTTGTAATATAGCTTTCTATATCATTCGTTTCTACTAAAAATTTTTTATATTCTCCTAATAATATTTCATTAGGACCATATTGACAATCGGATGAAACTACTTTTGCCTGGCATGCAAATGCTTCAATTAAGTTCATTGGAAAAGCTTCAAAATCAGAAGTACAAATAAGAACCTCACAATTTGCTAACCACTTATAAACATTTTCTTGCCATCCCATAAAAATTACACTTTGTGTTAACCCCATTTTCTTAACTTTGTTTTTTATTTCTTCTTCTAAT
Source organism: uncultured Clostridia bacterium (assembly GCA_949118805.1). Classification (GTDB taxonomy): domain Bacteria; phylum Bacillota; class Clostridia; order TANB77; family CAG-508; genus CAG-269. The sequence continues at coordinate 14,496 of CASAUJ010000001.1, forward strand.
TCTCCAGTCCCGTAAAAATACTAATTTATAGTCTTTATAAAATTCTCCTTGTTTAAAAATATCAATCATTCTATCTTGTCTTTTTGCTCTATTAAATCTACCTATTTGTAATAGGTATTTTTCTTGTAAAGGGATTTCTTCTTTTTTCTTTGTTTCGATTTCTGCTGTTTCAATTGGATTATATATGGTTGTAATATAATAAGGTTTAATTCCATATTTTTGAATGGCTTCTTTTCTAACCCCTTCTGATACTGCCACAACTTTTCTATTACCATATAAAAATTGCATTATTTTTTTGAAAAAGTAACTATTTTTTTTATCATAACTAGACATTTTTGTATGAAAAACATAAATTGCTCTATGACTAATTTTAGATATCCTTGTTAAAACATTTGCCATTGGTAGATGGGAAGTAATCAAACTATATTTTTCTTCTTTTTCTTCTTCTCTCACAATCTTATTGATTTTACTTCTTACCCAAAAAATTTTTAAAATTTTTTTCATCTTATTTTTCTCATTGATTTGTAAATTATAAATTTTATATTTTTCTGTTAATTGATATTGTTTTTCATTTTCTTTATTTTTTCCTAATAAGATAAAATCCACTTTAAAATTTTGTTTGACTAATTCCTCTGCCATATTGATACAAACTCTTTCTGCTCCGCCATTACTTAAGGAGTTGACAATAAACAGTGCTTTTTTCATCTTCTTGCTTTATTTCCTCTCTTTCTTTCATAATTTGTATAATACATATTACATAAACAAATACTTGTAATTGTATCGTTTCAAAATTAATGGCAAATAAGATATACAATACTGTTAAAAATATAGAATAATTATTTTTCTCTTTCTTTAATAAATTATATAATATAATTAATAAGAGAATTATTCCTACAATCCCAGTTTCTGCAATTGTTTGCCAATAAGTATTATGTGCTTGTACATACCATTCTCCATTATATTGTTCATTAATATAACTTTTAAAACTAGTAATCCCATTTCCTATCATAGGACTTTTTATAAACATATCACTTGCCATATTCCACATTTCAAATCTTGTTTCCATTGTGGATAATGTCACAAAAGAAGATAATTTTGGAACAATAATACAAACTGATAAAACTGCAGTAAGCAATACAACATTAATGACCTTTTTCAGATTTGCCTCTTTTATGACTTTCATTACTATCATATATAGCATAACTGCTATACAAGAAAGTAATATGGTTTTAGAACAAGCAAATCCTAAACATATTGCAAAAATAATTCCAAACGTAGCTTTATAAAGTTTATTTCTTTTCAATTGCATGGTGGCCAAAATTCCTATTACAAAAAATATACTAGCATAATTAGGATCTTCTGCATATCCTGCTAATCGATAGTTACCTCCAAAAAGATTTTTATGATCTGGTGCATTTTCAGATGCTACCATCATAGAACGTACATCTGATCCTGAAATATCCTTTAACTCATATCCTGCTGCTACCAAACAAAAGCTTATAGCTAGTACGATACAAGAAAACACCACTAGCTTATTAATTTTATCTACTTCCATCCATTCTTTATATTGGTAAAATACAATTAAAGCAAAAAAATTATTTACTAATAATATAAGCTGTCCAATAAAAGGGCTTACTTGCATTTCTAGTCCATTCCAGAACCATGAAATATTGCTAATAAAACACCATACAAAAAAGGCAAAAATATATTTCGCATTACTGTCATAATTTTTGCTTTCTTTCTTTATTGGTTCCCTCTGAATTAATTTCATTAAAATTAGCACTATTCCTAATGCTAAATTTACCATTCTTAAATCAATCCCTAAAAATAAGAATTCTCTATCAATCATGGTAAAAATGAATAAGAAAAGATATAGATTAAATACTAAGTTTTTTTTCATTCGTTTAAACTCCTATTAATTGTTCTATTTCCTTTGTTAAGTACTCTAAATTAAATAATTTTTTTCGTTTTTTTATCTGTTCCTCTTTTATCTTAAAATCTTCCGTCATCAAATTCTCTTTTAAAACCTTATATAAAGCCTCTTCTGAATTTTCAACAAGGATCCCATATTCTCCATTTTCTCCCAATATTTCTCTCATTCCAGAGCATTCTGTTGTTATAATCTTTTTTTCTAATATAACTGCTTCTGATACAACTGTACTAAATCCTTCTGTAATAGAAGAACAAACAAAAAAATCTGCTTTTTTTATATATTTATAAGGATTTTGTTGATATCCTAATAATTTTACATTTTGTAATCTATTGTCTTTTATATATTTCTTTAATTTTTCCTCTTCTTCCCCCACACCAATGATCCAAACATCAAATTCCAATCCATCTTCATTTAATTTTTGCACAATTCTTAACAATCGATCATATCCTTTTTGTTTTGACAATCTTCCTACTGTGCAAATTGTTTTCTTCTTTTTTTCAATATTCTCTATTCCTTCTTTTGCTTGATTCATAATAAATTCTTCGTCAATCGGATTATATTTTACCATTATCTTGTTTAAATCAACTGGTTGAAATTTTTTTATAAATTGCTCTTTTACATTTTTTGAAACACAGACAATTTGATCAAATCTCTCATAACATTGTTTTTCTTCTTGTGCATTTCTAAAAAACTTTTCGGTTTTCCTCTCTTTTAACAAATCGATATGAATCCAACTTATTTTTTTTGATGTCTCTGATTTTGAACTAGCAATAATTTTCGCTGCTATCCCTTCTAAAAAAGCAATTTCAACATCATATTCTTCTTTAATATGTCGTTGATAGATCTTTTTACAATCGCTATGCCTCCACATAAATTTATAGAGATTCGCTAACATCTTTTTGATTCGATTCGGTTTGTCTAATAAATTTCCTGAACTTTTGTCCGTATTTCCCTTATTACTCAAAAATGGTACATTAAAAATCGTTTTATAATGGATATGTGGAGCTAAATCTTTTCTAAAAGCTCCTGTGTTAACAACCGTCATAACGGTTATGTCATATTTTTCCTTGTCCATATGATTTACCAAGTTAACTAATACTTTTTCTGCCCCACCAACCTGTAAAGTATGTACTAAAAATAATACTTTCTTCATTTCATCACCACAATTTTTATTTTAGATTGCACCTTCTCTTTTAAAAACAGAAACAAAAGTTTTAAAGAAAATTTGTAAATCTAATCTTAAAGAAATATGATCTACATAATATAATTCCATTTTCATTCTTTGCTTATAAGTTGTTTCACTTCTTCCATTTGCTTGCCAATATCCAGTAAGTCCTGGTGTAATGCTTAAAAATTTTTCTTTGCTTTCTCCATATTTCTCTAATTCTCTATCAATGACTGGTCGTGGTCCTATAATCGATAAATCGCCTTTTATTATATTAATAATTTGTGGCAATTCATCTAAGCTTGTCTTTCTTAAAATTTTTCCAATACTTGTAATTCTAGGATCTTCCTTTAGTTTATAATTTTCTTCCCATTCTTTTTTCTGTTCTGGTGAAAAATTTTTAATCATTTCTTCTGCATTTTCATACATTGTCCTAAACTTGTACATCTTGAATTTTTTTCCATCTTTACCAATCCTTGTGTGAGCAAAAAATACAGATCCTTTTGAATTTACTTTTATCAAAATTGCTAACAATAAAAAAACAGGTGATAATATAACTAACCCTATGCTTGCTACTATGACATCTAAAACTCGTTTCATTTGTATATAGTTTGCTCTACTAAGTGTTTCATCAGTTCTTCTTCTTGTCATCTTTGCCGTAATTCTTAATTCATCATTTAATATGACTCCTTGGTTTTCTATGTTTAAATTCATATATCTCAATCCCCACTTTTATTTTTTTCCTTTTTTATTGTACAATATTTACATAAAATTGTCAACCATTTTGGCAATTTTATGTAAATATTTTTCTATATTTTGGATTGTTATACTTTATCTTTCATATCCTGTCTTTTGAACAATTTTTTGACTAATTGTTTTTATCTTCTGTGATGCTTGATAATCTGTTTCTCCAAATAATTGTTTATGCAATTCTTCTACATTACTTTCTAATGTTATCGGTACACCATACCAACGATCTAAAGTAATTCCTTTTGTCTGATAAGGCCATCCCATACTATCTGTAATCTTAAAACTTGTTACACTTGGTAATAAACTAAATATGTCTGCTGCTGTAATATTGGTATAAACTTTTGGTAAAATAAAATCAATAAAACGATTCATTTCACTAATATTCTTTGTTTTCAATTGATTTGCCATAGCAGAAATCACTGTTCTCATTCTTTCTGCTCTTTTATAATCGCCACCTTCTGTATAACGAATTCTAGAATAGGCAACTGCTTGTACTCCATTTAAAATTTGCTTTCCTGTCGAAGCTACTTTCTCATTCGATTTTCCTGTCACTTTAGCAGTTTCATTAATATAATCATTTAAATATTTTAATTCTTCTGTTGTTTCGATTTCAATTTCTACTCCGCCTAATTGATCAATTGCTTCTGCCACAGAATCAAAGTTTACTGTCACAAATTCTTTTATATTCAAATCTAAATTTGTATTTAAAGTATTAATTGCTAAAGGTGCTGATCCATAGGAATAGGCATGTGTTATTTTGTCAAGTCCATGTCCTTCTATTTCTACATAAGTATCTCGATAAACAGAAATTAATCTTACTTCTTTTGTTTTGGTATTCATGCTTGCAATTATAATACAATCACTTCTGTTTCCCTTATCTAAATTGTCATCTCGACTATCCACTCCAAAAATTGCTATATTTCGGTAATTTATCAAACTTGCTTCTGCTTGTTTTGATATTCCTAATTCTCCTTCTTTTAAGTCTATGCGTTGTATCTTATTCAATTTATCTTGAATAAACCAAAATGTTCCACCTATAATTGCAACGAATAAAATAATTAAGATCAAAACAATCATTCCAAATGCTTTCCATCCCTTTTTTTGTTTTGCTGACATCTTCTTCCTCTTTTCCTTCTTACATTTTATCTGGCATTTCAATTCCTAATAATTGGGTTCCGATTTTTAATACTTTTCCAACTATACTGGTCAAATAAACTCTAGCATCTTGTAATTCTTTTTCTTCTGTAATAATTTTATTTTCTTGATAAAAAATACTAAAAGCTTTTGCTAAATCCATTAAATATCTTGCTAAAATGGAAGGTTCTTCTTTTTGTGTTACTTGTATTAAAGTATCTTCAAAAACATAAATCAATTTTATAATATTTAAAGAATATTCATCCATTAATTTTTCTTCTTTTACTTCTTGTATTTTTGGTAAATATCCAATCTTTTCAATTACACTTTTTGTTCGTACATAAGTATATTGTATATAGGGTCCTGTTTCTCCTTGAAAATTTAAAATTTGATCCCAATCAAAAATTTCATCTTTGATTCTACTATTGGCTAAATCGTTAAAAATAATTGCTCCAATGCCTACTTTTTTAGCGATTTCTTCTTTTCCTTCTAAGTTAGGATTTTTTTCTTCTATCATTTTTTGCGCTCTTGCTTTTGCTTCTTCCAGTAAATCTTCTAATTTGATAATATTTCCTTCTCTTGTTGACATTTTTCCTGTTGGTAATAATACCATTCCAAAAGGAATATGTTGTAAGCCTTTTGTATATTTTTCATCCAATCCTAATAATTTTGCTACTTCAAAAACTTGTTTAAAATGTAATACTTGTTCATAAGATGTGACATACAATGCTTTATCAAAATCATAGGTTCTAGCTCGATATAAGATAGCTGCTAAATCTCTTGTTGCATAAGTGGTTGAGTCATTCGATTTTTGGATGATACAAGGAGTATTAATTCCTTGTTCTTCTAAATCAATAATTTTTGCTCCTTCTGATTCTACTAATTTTCCTGATTTTTCTAATATCTGCATGATTTCTTCCATTTTGTCAGAATAAAAAGCTTCTCCATTCCAAGAATCAAAGTGACTCCCTAATTGATCATATACTTTTTGAAATTCTTTTAAGCTTAATTCTTTGAATCTTTCCCATATTTGTATACAATAAGGATCTCCTTCTTCTAGCTTTTTAAAATTATCTCTACATTGATTTAATACAGATTCTTCTTCTTTGCAAGCTTGATTAATTCGAATATAAATTTCGGTTAAGTCATGGATAGGATCTTTTTCAATGTCATATTCTTCTCCCCAAAGTTTGTAACCTTCAATCAGTTTTCCAAATTGTGTTCCATAATCTCCCAAATGGTTAATTCCAATGGTATGATATCCTAAATATTGATAAATGTTATATAAGGCTCCTCCTATTACAGTAGAACGTAAATGCCCTATATGAAAAGGCTTTGCAATATTAGGTGAAGAATAATCAATCACAATATTTTTTCCTTTTCCTATTTCTGATTTTCCATATTGTTCTTTTTTTTCTACTTCTTCTAATACTTCTTTGATAAAAAGTTGTTTTTTAATATAAAAATTCAAATATCCTCCTAATACTTCGACTTTTTCTATTATATTAGGATCTATTTCAAGTTTCTCTTTAATTTCATTTGCAATTTGTCCGAGGTGCTTTTTTTAATTCCTTAGCAAGGCGAAAACATGGGAAAGCATAGTCTCCATTTTTATTATCTTTTGGTATTTCTATATAAGTTTCTAATTCTTTGGTATCTATTTTTATTACTTTTTCGATGGTATCTGCTATTTTTTGTTTGAAATTTATCATCGTTTCTCCTTTCCGACATTTTCCATTTACAATTTTATTATATTCTTGCCTTCTTTAAAAGTCAACCATTTTCATAGGATAGTAATCCAATTGTAATATTTTCGTAATAATCGTTATAGCAATGTTAAAGTGCAGATGAAAATTCATCTACACTTCCTATCTCTTTTTCCTATTTTTTTGATAGTAATGGTTTCAAAATGCTTACATATTGGATTCATCTTTTAGTTGATTCGCAATATATCTCCAAGAATCTTGACACATATCTTCTAATGTTTTGGTTGCTTCCCATCCTAATTCTTCTTTTGCCTTTTGAGGATCCGCATAACAAGTTGCAATATCTCCTGCCCTTCTTGGTGCTATTTTATAGGCTACTTTTCTTCCTGTTACTTTTTCAAAAGCTTTTACCATATCCAAAACACTATATCCTATTCCTGTTCCCAAATTGTAAATATAAATCCCTTTTTCCTCATGGTCCAGTTTTTCCAAGGCTTTCAAATGTCCTTTGGCTAAATCCACTACATGAATATAATCTCTTACTCCTGTTCCATCTGGCGTATTATAATCATCTCCAAATACAGATAATTCTTTTAATTGTCCATTTGCTACTCTTACAATATATGGCATCAAATTATTAGGAATTCCTTGTGGTTCTTCTCCAATCAATCCACTTTTATGTGCTCCCACTGGATTGAAATATCGTAAAATGCAAATATCCCAAGTATCATCTGATTGGTATATATCTTTTAAAATTTGTTCAATAAATAATTTGGTTGTACCATATGGATTGGTAGTTCCTCCTGTTCTACAATCTTCTTTCAGAGGAATTCTCTCTGGTTCTCCATATACCGTTGCAGAAGAACTAAAGACAAATTTTTTACAATTATATTTTTTCATCACTTCTAATAAAATAAGTGCCCCTGAAACATTATTATGATAATACTCAATTGGTTTTGCAACAGATTCTCCTACTGCTTTATATCCAGCAAAATTAATAACTGCTTCTATGTTATTTTCTTCAAATACTTTTTCTAATTTCGCTTGATCTAAATAATTCATTTCATAAAATTTAAAATCTTTTTTGGTTATTGTTTTTATATGTTCTAAAATTTGTGGATTACTATTTGAAAAATTATCTAAGATGATAATTTCTTTTCCTGCTTCTAGTAATTCTATTGCTGTATGACTACCAATATAGCCAGCACCTCCTGGTAATAATATTGCCATTTTTATCTCTCCTCTATTTTCTCCTACTTTATATCTTTTTTATTTCAATTCCTTCTTTCGTATCTTTGATTTGATATCCTTTACTTTGAAGAAGGTCTCTTATTTGATCTGATTTCTCCCAATCTTTCTTTTCTCTTGCTTCTTTTCTTTGTTCTACCAACTCTAAAATTTCTTGTGGTATTTCTATTTCTTGCTCTTTTTTTTGCATTGGTTCTTTTATTTTTATTCCTAAAACAGAATCAAATTTAGCTAATAAATCTGCAAATTTAGGAGATTTTTTTTCTTGCTTTGCTACTTCCCAAACCACTCCCATTGCAAGTGGCATATTTAAGTCATCATTAATTGCTTGATGGAATCTTTTTTCTAATTCTTCCACTATTGTTTCTTCTACTATATCTTCTCCTTGTTTATGTATTTGATAAGCATTTTTTAGTCTTTCTAATGATTTAGCCGTAGCTTCTATTCCTTCCCACGTAAAATTTAATTTATTTCTATAATGACTAGAAAAACTAAACAAGCGGTATACTAATGGATCATAACCTTTTTGTATAATGTCTTTTAGTAAATATACATTTCCTAAACTTTTTGACATTTTCCCACCATTCATTAATAAATATTCCCCATGCATCCAAAATCTAGCTGGAATTTTTCCACATTTCCCCTTACTTTGAGCAATTTCATTTTCATGATGTGTTGGAATTAAATCAATTCCTCCTGTATGAATATCAAATTGATCGCCTAGATATTTTTGTCCCATGGCAGAACATTCAATATGCCACCCTGGATAACTTGGTCCCCATGGGCTATCCCATTTCATCAAATGATTTTCTGGTGCTTTTATCCATAATGCAAAATCATATGGATTCTTCTTTTCTAAATCAACATCGACTCTAGCTCCCGCTTTTTGTTCTTCTATATTAGCATTTGAAAGAATTGGATATTGATCCAATTTTGAAATATCAAAATAGATGGTTGTTGATGTTTCATAAGCATATCCATTTTCTATTAATTTCTGTACATATTGCAACATTTCTTGTATATGATCAGTTGCTTTACAAACAATTTCTGGTGTTTCTATATTTAAATCTTCTAAGTCTTGAAAAAATAATTTGGTATAATATTCTGCAATTTCCATTGGTGACTTTTTTTCTTCCCTTGCTGATTTTATCATTTTGTCTTCTCCATCATCACCATCTGAAACCAAGTGTCCTACATCTGTTATATTCATAGCATGTGTTAGGGTATAACCATTATATTTTAATACTCTTCTTAATACATCTTGAAATAGATTCGTTCTCATATTTCCAATGGTTGCATTTTTATATACCGTTGGACCACAAGAATAAATTTTCACTTGTTTCTCTTCTAATGACTCAAATCTTTCTTTTGCTTTTGTTAATGTATTATAAAAATAAATATCCATTTTTCTCCCTCTTTCTAAGTTGTAGTATTATTGGTTACAACATTTGTATCGTTCGACACATTATTTTGGTTCGTATTGGTATTGTTTGTATTGGTATTTGTATTGGTATTGGTGTTCGTATTATTAGAGTTTGTTGTATTGCCGGTTGAATTTGTGGTATTGGTATTATTAACTGGTTTTTCTGGTTTTGGATCTGGTTTTGGTTTTTCCACTTCTTTTGGTTTTGTATGAATGGTACAAGTTTCTTCTATTTTTCCTTGTGAAGCCGTACTAGAGCTTCCATTTACTGGCTTCCATAGTTGTAATTTTTCTTTTGGTACCACTCCTCCAAATCCTTTTTCTTCTGTTGTCACATATTGTGAGCAATATTCTGTTGCTAGCATTTTTGACTCTGAACAAATAATTTGTACTCCATGCCCTTCACATTTACCTGGTAAATTGTCTGGTGTAAATATTTCTTTATAAACTTCTGTACAGCCTGTGGTTGCAATACAACCTGTATTTTTGCATATGGTTTGTTCTACAATTCCGTTTGGTTTAATGAAGTTAGCTTTTGGTAAGTTTTTATGAATGGCTGTCATAACTTCATCCCAAATTAATCCTGCTGGATTAGTTCCATTCCATACAATTTCTTCTGGACTATCATATCCAAACCAACATGCTGCTGCATAATAAGGAGTAAACCCACACAACCATCGATCTTTATTGGCATCTGTTGTTCCTGTTTTAGCAGCCACATCAATTCCTGCTATTGCACAATACTTAGCAGATCCTTTTATAACTGGTTCTTGCACAATTGACTTTACTAAATAAGCATTTTGTTCTGATAAAACTCTTCTTTTTTCTTGTTTTGGTTCTAAAACAGTATTTCCATTGGAATCCACTACTTTTGTATAAAATGTTGGTTCAATATATTCTCCATCATTTGCAATAGTAGCATAGGCTGCTGCCATTTCAAGTGGACTAATTCCATCTGAAATTCCTCCAATGGCTAAAGGTAAACTTTCATCATTTTTTTTCTTACTAGGGTCATCTCCATCTTTATATAAGGTGGTAATTCCAAAATTTCTTAAATAGTCAATCGATTTTGTTGGTGTTAATTCTTTCATGATTTTAACTTGTGTTACATTTTGTGAAGTAGCAATCATATCTCTAATATTAATTAATCCCCTATAATTATGATTTTCATTTTTTGGACGATACCCATTAAAGTCTGTTAGAACATCATCATATACGGTTGATGTTGTAATGATTTTTTCTTGTAATGCAGGTGCAACATCTGCAATTGGTTTAATCGTAGATCCTGGTTGTCTCAAAGATTGAGTAGCACGATTTAGATTCGCTCCTGTTTTTGGTCCTAATCCACCTGAAATCCCTAATACATTTCCTGTTTTGTGGTCAATGATTACCATTGCTGCTTGTGTGTGTTCATTTTTTAAAGTTCCATCTTCTTTCTTTTCTCTTCCTGCTTTTATATATTTATCCTTTAAAGTTTCTTCTTCTACTTTTGCTTGAATTTCAACATTCACAGTAGAATAAATAGTAAGTCCACTACTATACACATAATTTCTAGCTAGTTCTCTTGAAATATCTTTTTCTTCCATCACTTGCTCAATTACTTGTTCTATTGTTGCATCTGTATGATAAGAATAGCCAGAAGAGGTAGCTGTTTCTCCTTTTTCAAATGGCAATCCTTCATTTACTTTTGCTACTGCTGCTTCATATTCTTCTTGGTTTTCCACAAATCCAAGTTCTTTCATTTTTGTTAAAACAGTTTTTGTTTTATTTTTAATTTTTTCTGTATTATCTTTTGATGTGTCAAATGGATCATAAGAATTAGGAGAACTATTAATTCCTGCCATAAAAGCACATTCTTCTAGTGTTAAATCTTTTGCACTTTTATTAAAATAATATTCTGCTCCTAATTCTACTCCATGTAAATTATTCGAACCTACAAATAAAATATTTAAATATAGTTCTAGAATTTGATCTTTTGAAATCATTCTTTCTACTTGATAAGCTTTTGCCCACTCTTTTACTTTTCTGAAAATCCCTTCTAATCCTGATGTTTCGTCATCTTTCGTAATGTTCTTTACTAATTGTTGTGTAATAGTACTTCCTCCATAAGAACCTTTTCCTATTAATTTATTAGCAATTGCTCCTGCTGTTCTTTTAAAATCTACTCCACTATGTTTATAAAATCTTTCATCTTCTATGGCAACATATGCTTTTGGCAAGTATTCTGCCATATCTTCTAAGGTTATAATCTTTCTTTTTTCATCTCCACTTAGATTCGCAACAATGGCTCCATTCCCATCCACTACCACAGAGTTAGAAGCACCTATTTTTAGTTCCTCTTTCGTGATTTCAAAATCATCCCCAAATAAACCAAAAAATACTCCTGCAATGATTCCAGCTCCAATTACACAAAATAGTAAAAACAAAACTAAGAATATTTTCAAAGCTAACATAAGTTTTGGATGTTTCCCTGAAAATTTATCTTTTTTTCCTTTTTTGTTTTTCTTACTTTCATTTTGTTTTTTCGTTGTTACATTAGTCTTTCCTTCATTCTTTGTTCTTTTTTGATAATTCTTATTGGTACTACTTGTTTTTCCTTTATTTTTTCCATTTGAATTGTTTTTTCTGTTGTTAGTTGGCATTTTATTACCCCCTTGCCAATTTTTTAATTTAACAAGTCCATTATATTATATTTGAAAAAAAAAGAAAAGCTTTTTTCGAATTTTTTAAGAATTATGTGCAATGGGGACGTTTCCTTTTTCACATCTTATTAAAACTTAACAAAATAAGTTACTAAAATTTTTTCTATTTATAATATTTTATAAATTTGAAAAGATGTGAAAAAGGAAACGTCCCCATTGCACATAGGATTAAATCTCGGAATTAATTCCTACTAACTTTATTATTTTTACTTTATCTTTTTCTATTTGTTTCATAATTTCATAAAATGGTTGCCTTTTATTTATTTGTGCCTCATATATTTCGGCTACCTTATATTTTGTTTTTTTATCATAGTCAAATTCTTCTTCCTTCTCTACCATTATTTCATAATCATTTATTACAATCCCATTAAATCTTTTTTTCTCAATTTTTACATTTCCTCTTATATTTACAATAATAGCTTCCTCATTTATATGATAACAATTTATTAATTCTTTTGGAAAATCTACATTTAAAATTAATTCTGCTTTGGCTAATCCTTTTTTCTTATTGTTTCCAATCGTTATCATAATTCCATCTTCTTCTAAAATTTGTTTTTCTATCTTCTTGAATTTTTCTCTATGATTCGTTACAATATTCACACTTCTATATTCTTTTGCAATTTTTCTTAAATTGGCTAACATATTTTCAGATAAATCATTTACTAATATAGCAATTGCTGTTTCCTCTTTTACTTTTTGTTTCTTTTCTATGATATAATCTAGTATCTTGCAAGAAAGTATTTCGAATAGCCATTTTCCTTCTATAATTTCTAGATCATAGGTATGTAATAAATTTAAATAAATTTCTTGTTGTTGTATTTTTTGACTAATTACTACCTTTTTACTCCTTGTCTGTTCAAATATTTTTTTAGTCTTTTTCGCTAGTATTTCTAATTTTTTATTTTTTACATTCTTTTGATGAATTGGCAAAATAATTTTATTTCCTTCTAATTGTATGATATTAAATATTTTAAAGATAGCCTTAGGCTTGTCAGATTCTTGAATATAATACAAAAAAATCACCTTCATTTCTTTCTTAAATATATGAATGTGATTTTTTTATATGACTACTTTATACTATTTTTTTGCTCCTTTACAGTTACTTCCTTTAAAAATCTAAAACAATGTCTCTTTTCAATCTTTCTCCTTCTAATATACCAATTCCTATAAACTTCTTCTGATAATAGATACGATAAATACCATCTTGTTGCCTCATTGTTAATTTTACTCCATTTAAGAACGGTTGTAATCTTTTTTCTTCCAAGTCAATCTTTTCTTTTTGCTGAAATAGTGTTTCCACTGAAATACAAGGAAATTCTTCTTGTAATTGTTCCAAAGGTACTGCTTGCTCGATTAAAAATTCTCCCACTTGTATTCGATTTAAAGCTGACATATAACCAACTGTATTCATTTTCTTTGCTATATCTTCACACAAACTTCTGATATAGGTTCCTTTTGAGCAATGTACTTTAAATTCAATTTGTTTTTTTTCTTTCTTAATCGCCAACAAATCTATTTCATAAATCTCAATTTGTCTTGGCTGAATTTCAACTGTCTGCCCTTTTCGTGCATACTCATATAGTTTTTTTCCTTTTACCTTAATAGCAGAATACATAGGAGGAATTTGCTCTTGCTTTCCTAAAAAATGCTTTAATATAGCTTCTACTGTTTCTGGTTGAAAACAATTATCTGACACTTCTCTTTCTTCTAGTTTTATTCCTTCTGCGTCTGCTGTATCTGTTTTTGTTCCTAATGTTAGTTGTACCTCATATACTTTATCATGATTGACAAAATATTTGGCACATAAGGTTCCTTTTCCAATTAATAAAGGCAACACACCAGTTGCCATTGGATCTAATGTTCCAGTATGTCCCACCTTTTCACCAGTTATCTTTTTTACTCTATGTACAATATCATGTGATGTACAATTTTTGGGTTTATTAATAATTACGATTCCATCCATTTTTTTATTTCTTTCATCAATTTTTCTTTTACTTCTTCTACATTTCCCTGGATTAAAGCTCCTGCTGCTCTACTATGTCCGCCTCCACCAAATAACAAACAAATATCGGATACATTAATTCCATCTTCTGAACGCAAGGATACTTTATAGGCATTCTCTTCCTCTTTTTGACGAATAAAAATCGATACCAAAACCCCTTCAATATCTTTTCCAATATTAACTAAGCCTTCATGATCTCCTGGTTCTGCATTTACTTCTTTTTCATCTTGTGCATTGATATAAGAAAATGCCACTTTTCCATCTTCTAGCATTTCTAATCGACTGATCACTTTTTTAGTTAATTCAAAATTGGCTTTGGTTTTAGTTCCCATTATTCTTTTGTAAACATCTGGAATATCTACCCCAATACGAAGTAAATCTGCTGTATATTCAAAAGTCTCTGGTGTGATACCCATATAACGAAAGCCTCCTGTATCGGTTATCATTCCCGTCATAATACAAGTTCCAATTTCCTTCGTCATATGGATTTGAAAATATTCTGCCATGCTTACTAATATCTCACAGCAGGCTGGCGAAGCAGGATTTACATAGTTTAAATCCCCATACATATTATTGCTTCCATGATGATCAATTACAATTGTTTTTTTGGCATTCTCAAAATATTCATTTTTAGCCAATCTTTTTAAAGTTGCACAATCCACAGAAATCACTAAATCATAATTTTTTGTTTCTGTATCAATCTTTACTTGTTCTGCTCCTGGCAAAAATTGAAATGTTCTAGGAAATTCAGGAATGATTACTTCTGCCTCTTTTTCTAGTTCTTCGATCATCAATTTTAGTGCCAAGCTACTACCGATTGCATCTCCATCTGGTGATTCATGTGTTAGAATGGCAATTGTCTGTGCATTTTTTATCTCTTTTAAAATTTCATCTAAAGTCATACTTTTTCCTCCTAAAATTAAATTGGAAAGTTATTCTTCTTCTTTTTTTGGCATGATATTCTTTAAAATGGTATCAATCTTTGCACCATATTCTAAAGAATCATCCCATTCAAAAATCAATTCGGGAGTATTTCTTAAATTCACTCTCTTTGCCAATTCACTACGAATAAATCCTGCTGATTTTTTTAACCCAGCAAGAGTCTCTTTCTTATTTTTAGTATTTAGTACACTAACATATATTTTAGCATATTTCAAATCGTTCGTAACTTTTACCTTGGTTACACTAATTAAACCTGTTATACTTGGATTTTTTAATTCATAACCAATAATTTGACTCAATTCTTTTCTGTATTCTTCTTCGATGCGTCCTAGTCTTGTTTGATTTTCTGGCATAATTTCCTTCCTCCTATTTTAAAAACAGAAAATAAGGGACGTTCCTTAAAATCCTCAAAAAGGGGATTTTAAGGAACGTCCCCCTCTAATCATCTTTTGATTTCTTCCATAACGTATACTTCTATGATGTCTCCTTCTTGAATGTCATTATAGTTTTCAATTTGAATTCCACATTCAAATCCTTTTCCTACTTCTTTTACTTCATCTTTAAATCTCTTCAAAGTTGCCAAATGTCCATCATGGATCACTACATTTTCACGAATCACTCTAACTCCTGCATTTCTTTCAACTTTTCCAGAGATTACATAACTACCAGCAATTGTTCCCACATTTGATATTTTAAAGGTTTGCCTTACTTCTACATTTCCAATTACTTTTTCTTCAAATTCAGGATCTAACATTCCTTTCATTGCTGCTTCTACATCTTCAATCGCTTGGTATATAATAGAATATTGTTTGATTTCGATTTCATCTTTTTCTGCCATTTCTTTTGCTGTACTATCTGGTCTTACATTAAAGGCAATAATAATAGCATTTGATACTTTTGCAAGAGTTACATCTGATTGATTAACAGCTCCTGCTGCTGCATGAATTACTTTTACCCTTACTTCTTCATTTGCTAATTTTTCTAATGATTGTTTTACTGCTTCCACAGATCCTTGCACATCCGCTTTTACAATTAAGTTTAATACTTTTAAGTTGCCTTCTTCCATTTGACTAAATAAATTATCTAATGTTACTTTTGTATTCTGATTAATTGCTTTTTCTCTTTCTTGACGTTTTCTTCTTTCAATTAAATGTTTCGCCATTTTTTCATTTTTTACTTCATAGAAAGTATCACCTGCTGATGGCACTTCTGTTAATCCCATAATTTCTACTGGTGTAGAAGGTCCTGCTGATTTTACACTTTTTCCTTTATCATCTTTCATTGCTCTAATTCTACCAATTGAAGAACCCACTACAATAGTATCTCCTACATCTAAGGTTCCTCTTTGCACTAACATGGTAGCAATCGCACCTTTCGCTTTATCCAATCTTGCTTCAATAACAGTTCCTTTGGATTGTTTATGTGGATTTGCTTTTAACTCTAATACATCCGCTTCTAATAATACCATTTCTAATAACTGATCAATGTTTTCATTTTTCTTAGCGGAAATTGGTACATAAATGGTGT
Organism: uncultured Clostridia bacterium; assembly: GCA_949118805.1. Taxonomy (GTDB): domain Bacteria; phylum Bacillota; class Clostridia; order TANB77; family CAG-508; genus CAG-269. The sequence continues at coordinate 31,028 of CASAUJ010000001.1, forward strand.
CTCCTCCCCATTCTTCTGGTACTAACTCATATGCCATTAATTCTTGTTTCACTTTATCCATATTAGCATCTGGTAAATCCATTTTATTAACTGCTACAATAATTGGTATTTCTGCTGACTTGGCATGGTTAATAGCTTCCACTGTTTGTGGCTTAACCCCATCATTAGCAGCTACTACCAAAATAGCAATATCTGTTATTTGTGCACCTCTTGCACGCATAGCTGTAAAAGCTTCATGCCCAGGCGTATCTAAGAAAGTAATTTCTCTGTCTTTTACTTTTACTTTATAAGCACCTATTGCTTGTGTAATTCCTCCTGCTTCTCCTTCAATTACATTGGTTTTTCTAACAGCATCTAAAAGAGAAGTTTTTCCATGGTCTACATGCCCCATTACAACAATAACTGGTGGTCTGTTTTCTAACTCTTCTTCTCTATCTTCTGAATCGTCAAATAGTATATCTTCCTCTGTTACTGTTTCTTTTTTAGTTGCATTAATTCCAAATTCTTGTGCAATTAGAAAAGCTGTATCAAAGTCTACTTCATTATTAATCGTTGCCATAATTCCATAGCCTAATAACTTTTTAATTACTTCTGCTGTTGTCTTTTTTATTTCCGCAGCAAAATCTTTTACTGTGATACTTTCTGGAATTTCAATTTCAGTTAATTGGAATATTTTTTGTTTTGTTCTTTCTTCTTGTCCTTTATTCGTTCTTCTTTTTCCTCTTCTACCACGTTCTGTCGTTAAATCATAGTAATCTAACATGCCTCCATCTTGTTCATCAAACATATTTGATAATTGATTTGCTTGTTTTAGTGTTTTTAATTTTCCCTCATCAAAATCATTTTCTGTATTACTTCTTCTAGTTTTTGTTTTCTTATTGGTTTTATTTTCATCAAATTTATTACTTTTTTGTTTCTCCATTCCACGATTATATTCTCTTGTATTATCTTTTTCCCCAGTTTCTACTGCCATAATATTTTTGATGTTTTTCTCAATTCCTTTTTCGTCTAGTGGCTTCTTTCCAAATCTTTCTCCATTATTTCTATTATTAAATCGATTCGGATTGTTATTATTGCTATTGTTGTTATTATAACGATTTCGATTCTCATTATTATGATTTCGATTAAAGTTATTATTATTTTTAAAATTATTATTGTTATTGTTATTATTATTTTGATTTCTATTTCGATTATTATAGTTATTGTAATTATTGCCATTATTTCTGTTTTCTTTATTCTCTCTATTTTGATGATAAAAAGGCTTTTCCTTTATTGGTGTATTATTATTATGAGCTGATATTTTTTGCTCTTCTACTTTTTGATTCATTTCTTTTTGGATAGATGGTTTTTCTTTTACCTCTTCCTTTACACTTTCCACCTTTTTTTCTACTATTTCTTTTTTTACTGGCTTTTCTTCTTGTTTTATCTCTTGTTGTTTTGGCTCTTCTTTTGGTTCTTCTTTTTTCAACCCAAATAACTCACTTACTGTCATTGGTTTATTAGGTTTATTACGATATACTATATTATAATCTTTGTTTTGCTTTCTTTCTACAAAACCAACATTATGCTTCTTTTCTTGTTTTTTCACTTCTTCTTTTTTTGGCTCCACTTCTTCTCCAGCGATGATAACTTCTCTTCTAATAATCACTGGCGCTTTTTCTTCTTTCTTTGTTTCCTTTTTTTTCTCTTCTTTTTTATTTCCATTTTGTTTTATTAATGCATTTTCTATTTGTTGCGCCTCTTCTTCACTAACTCCACTCATATGACTCTTTACTTCAATTTTTAATTTTTTAGCGGCATCTAATATTTCTTTACTGGTTAAGCCTATTTTCTTTGCTATTTCATGAATTTTTACCTTACCCAATAAGTTCACCCCCATTTTCTATTTTTTTTATTTGATTTGCCAAATTAATATCTTTTACTCCAATCACTGCTTTATTGGATTTTCCAATTGCTTTACTTAAAATTTCGATTTCCCCCTCTAAAATAATAGGTACTTTATACCTTTGACATAGTTTTTTAAATTTCTCTTTGGTTCTCTCAGATGCATCTATTGCTAGTATGACTACATAAACTTTTTTCTTCTTTATTTCTTGCTCCACACTATCTGCTCCAAAACAGACTTTTCCAGCTCTGGTTGCTAATCCAATTAAACCTAATATTTTTTTATTGCTCAAGAATGACACCTCTTAAATCTTCATAGATTTCTTTTTCTATCTTTATATCTAGGATTCTTTCTAATCTTTTTGATTTTATCACTTTTTCTAAACATTCTATATTATCACATAGATAGGCTCCTCTTCCTTCTTGCTTTCCAGTTCGATCAATCTTTATTTCTCCCTCTTTGTTTTTTACAATTCGAATCAATTCCCTTTTTTCTTTTTTTGTATTGCATCCCATACAGGTTCTTTGTGGTTGATTCCCCATTCTTTTCCTTCCTTCCTATGTTCATTGTATGTTGCTTGTCTTTATTCTATGTTTTATTCTTCTTCCTTTTCTGGTTCAGTTGATTCTCCGTCTTCTTTTGATCCTTTCATCAACATTTCTCTAAATTGTGTCTCTGATTTTATATCTATTTTCCAATTTGTCAATCTTGCTGCTAATCTTGCATTTTGCCCTGATTTTCCAATGGCTAAAGATAACTGGTCATCTGGTACAATTACTTGTGCAAATTTTTCTTCTGCTTTAATATCAACTGCTAAAATTTGTGCAGGAAGCAAACTAGAAGCAATATAGATAGAAGGATCTTCATTCCATTCAATTACATCAATTTTTTCTCCACTTAATTCATTAATTACATTTTGTATTCTTACTCCTTTTTGTCCTACGCAAGAACCTACGGGATCAATATTAGGATCTGGTGAATATACAGCTACTTTACTTCGATACCCTGGATCTCTTGAAACACTTTTTATTTCAATTACTCCTTCATAAATTTCTGGAATTTCAAATTCTAATAGTTTTCTTACAAAATCAGGATGGCTTCTTGATACAATAACTTGTGGTGTCCCCTTTGCTCCCTTTTCTACTTCTAATACATATCCTTTTATTTTATCATTTACTTGATAATGTTCTGTTGGAATTTGTTCTTTAGAAGGCATTACTCCTTCTAACTTTCCTAAATCCATTACAACAATGTTATGATCTGCCTTTTGAACTAATCCGTGAAACAATTTCGCCTTTTCGGTCATTGAATTCTGTATAAATAATTTCTCTTTCTGCTTCTCTTAATTTTTGAATGATAACTTGTTTCGCTGTTTGTGCCGCAATTCTACCAAAATTTCTTGGTACGATTTCAATTTCCACCATATCTCCTTCATTATAATCAGGATTTATTTTTTGTGCTTCTTTTAGGTTAATTTGTGTCTCTTTATCCATGACTCTTTTTACTACTTCTTTCAAAGAATATACATGTGTGGCTCCTGTTTTTTGATCCATTTGCACTTTAACATTTTCAAGTGAATCAAAATTTCTCTTATAAGCTGTTACTAACGCCATTTCTATCGACTCTAATAAATACTCTTTTTTGATTCCTTTTTCTTTTTCTAATTCCTCCAATGCTAATATTAATTCCTTATTATCAATTGCTGGTTCTTTCATTTTTTAACTCCTCCCTTTACCAGTGATATATTGTTTTTATTTGTGCTATCTTTTTACGTTCTATTTCTATTCTTTCATGGTATTCATTCTCTATTGTTATGGTTTCTTCTTTAAATTCTTGTAAAATTCCTTGTTGTTCTTTCTTTCCTTTTTCATCTTTTTGAAATAATTTTACTTGGATTTCTTTTCCAATATTTTGTTTCAAATGTTTATCTTTTCTTAAAATTCTTTCTATTCCTGGAGAAGATACTTCTAAAAAATAGGGATCTTTTATATAATCTGCTTCATCTAATAACCCATTAATCTCATTACTAACTTTTTCACAATCTTCTAAATCAATTGTTTTTTGTTTTCGATCAATCATTACTCTCAAAAAGTAATTCTTTCCTTCTTTTGCATATTCCACATCATAGAGTTCATATCCTATCTTTTCAATTGTTGATTTTAATAGTAATTCCACTTTTTCTTCTATATTAGCCAATTAATACCTCCTTATTTTTCAAGGTTCTTCCTTATCCTTCTTTTTCAAAAGTTAAGAGTGGGATTGGTTCCCACTCTTGCTGTATTTATGTTTCTTGCTTATTATACCCAATTTTTGGTAGAATTGCAAGCTTTTTTTATTTTTTTCTAAACTTTTTCAAAAATTTCTACGGTTTGTTCTTCTTCTACTTCACCAATTTTAATATTTCTAACATGTTCAATTTTTTCCCATGCAGTTTCTCTTTTAAATAAACATTTAAAATTAATTAATAACCATGTCCCCATAAATAAAGGATAACATATTAGTCCTTTTATCATTGGCTTGATTGGTCTTCGATCTAATAACATTACGATTATGGCTGTTCCAATTGGCAATAAAAATGTTGGTACTAAGTATTTTATGACATTTAGCATTAGTTCTGTTTCTGTCATCCCATTTCCTGCATACATTAAAAAGTTAGTAGCTAGTAACACTAATGTAATAATAAACATTGGTATACTTCCTATAATATATAAAAACCCATCGAAATTCATCATTGTCTTATGCTCTTTGGTTGCTTCTACTAATGGTTTTGTATATTCTTTAATACATTGCATATGTCCTACTGTCCATCTACTTCTTTGTGACCAACTTTGTTTGAATCCTACTGGTTGCTCATCATATACAATGGCGTCAGTTGCCCATCCCAATCTTTTTCCTTTTATAATCCTTTTTAAAGAAAATTCTATATCCTCTGTTAAGGTAATTGTCTTCAATCCACCCTCTGCTTTGATGGCATCAAATTTTACCATAAATCCTGTACCATTTAATAAGGGTGACAATCCTAAATTATATCTAGCTAAATGATAAAATCTATGCATCGTCCAATAAAATAATGCGTATCCTGCTGTAATCCAACTATCTGTTGGATTTTTAATATCTCGATATCCTTGCACTACTTCTTCCCCTTGGCATAACTTTTTATTCATATTTTTAATAAAGTTAGGATCTACAATGTTATCTGCATCAAATACAAAGAAAGCATCATAATTGGCTTCTTCTTCTATTTTTTGTTGTAAAAACCAGTCTAACGCATATCCCTTTGTTTTTTGTACATTATTAAATCTTTCATAGACAATAGCCCCTGCTTCTTTTGCTATTTTTGCAGTATTATCAGTACAATTATCTGCTATCACATAAATATCATACAATTCTTTATGATAATTTTGCTTTTTTAAACTATCAATTAAATTTCCTACTACTGCCTCTTCATTATGAGCTGGTATAATTGCCATAAATTTATGATTTTTATTTACTTTTAATGGTTTGTCTTTAATTTTTACTAAAGAGCATAAGCTTACCATAATTTGGTATAACCAAAATATCGTAATAGTCCATACAAGTGCTTCTCTTAGTATATATAAATAATCCATTTTTTTCCCTCACTTTTTAATATTCTCTTATATTTTATTATGCTACCTTTTTTATTATACTATTATTGGTAATTTTATGCAATATTTTTTCAAAATTTAATACTTTTTTAAGATTTTTATTTTTCTAAAATTTCTTTTAACTTCTTTCCCTTTGTTCTCATGGATTCCTCTTTTTTCATTCCTTAAATAATTCTTAATTTTTTGTAGAAATTTGCATTTTTTCCTCTCTCTATGCTATAATGATATAGAAATACTTAGGAAAATATAAGAGGGATAAAAATGAAATCATGGATAAAAGAATTATCAAATCAAGAAGAAGAATTTCAAAATATAATAGAAGATTTAATTACAAATGAAACTGTACAACAAATGAAAAATTATAGACAACATTATGAAACCACTTGTTTCGAACATTGTTACATGGCTGCTTATTATTGTTATCTTATCTGTAAAAAATATCATTTAGATTATGTTTCTGCTACTCGAGCTGCCATGCTACATGATCTATTTCTTTACGATTGGAGAAAAAGACAACCTGATCGAAAAGGACTCCATGCCTTTACCCATGGAAAACAAGCTTGTGAAAATGCTTGCAAATTGTTTCCATTAAACGAAAAAGAAAAAGATATGATTGTAAAACATATGTGGCCAATTACCATTGCATTTCCCAAATCAGTAGAAGGCTTCGTTTTAACTTTAGTTGATAAATATTGTGCTTTATCAGAATCTTTTGAAGTCTTCCGATCTCGTCTTTTTAGAAAACAAGTTTTTCGTTATGCTTATGCATGTTTTAGCTTACTTATTATTCAAATTTAATGTGCAATGGGGACGTTTCTTTTTTTACATGAAAGGTTTTAATAAAAGAAGCTGTTATGATAAAATAACAGCTTTTTATTTTATGTATTTTTGTCATGTGAAAAAAGAAACGTCCCCATTGCACATTAAATTTTATTCTCTTCTGCCCAACGTATCATTTTAATATCTTTATATTTTGATACTACTAATTTATATTTATCATACTCTTCTTCCCATAAACTATCTGGCACACAATCAAAAGCTTTAAATATCTTTTCTGCTTCTGCCAAATAAATTAATTGTTCTTGTGGAGACATATTCTCATATTGTTTTGCAAATTTATATAACTTATCCAACATTTGGTTTGCTTCAATAAATGTCCAAAAGTCTTTTATTTTCATCCCAAATAATTTAATTTGTAAAACAGCATAAGCCACTAAAGTAAATATTACAAATATTAATAAATAAATAACAGCTAATATTGTCATTTTTATTACTCCTCTTTTTCTGTTTTTCCTTTTGTACTTCTTTTAAATTATACCATGTTTGACATTTTTTTGCAACTACTTGTTTTCTTTGTATTTTTTATGTTATAATAGTAGGAATGTAAAAATAAAATATTAGAAAACGGAGTTGAATTGAAAAAATGGATAAAAAATTTGTTGCTACAAAACGAGCAGGAATTTATGGTATGCTTGGAAATATTTTTTTGCTAATGATCAAAGCCTTCGTTGGTTTTATGAGCCATAGTCAAGCCATGATAGCAGATAGTTTCAATAGTGCTGGTGACATATTTGCTTCTTTGATGACTTTTATTGGAAATAAAATTGCTAGTGTTCCTAAAGATAAAGATCATAATTTAGGGCATGGAAAAGCAGAATATCTTTTTTCTATGTTCATTAGTATTTCCATGATTTTCATTGCTAGTAAACTACTGTATGACTCTGTTCTTACTTTGATTCATGGAAGTAAACTTCAATTTTCATGGTTTCTTATTTTTGTATGTATCGCTACTATTATTACAAAATTATGCCTTTTTTTCTACACCAAATTAGTTTATAAAAAATATCCTAATATTTTATTAGAAGCCAATATGAAAGATCATAAAAACGATTGTCTTATCACTACCTTTACGTTATTCTCTATTTTATTAACGCTAGTCAATATTTACTGGTTTGATGGCGTAGTAGGAATTGGTATTTCTCTATGGATTTGTTATACTGGTATTACTATTTTTATGGAAAGCTATAATGTTTTAATGGATATTAGTGTAGATGATAAAACAAAAGATTTAATTTTAGATATTGCTCATACTTATCAAGAAATTCAAAAAATTGATGATATTATTTCTACTCCTGTTGGAGATAAATTTCTAATTTTTTTAACTATTTATTTAGATGGTAATATTTCTACTTTTGAAAGCCATACATTGGCAGATAGTCTTGAAAAAACAATAAGTGGTTTAGATAAAATTTATAAAACGGTGGTTCATGTAAATCCCGTTTAGTATGAAAAATGTCAAAAGTTCTTCCTTTTGACATTTTTCTATTTTATCGATTTCGTCTTGACTCCCTTGGATCTTGGTATTCTTCGTCTAGTTCCCCTATTACTTCCTCTGGTTTTTTGTCTCCTTGTTCTTTTTCTTTGAATTTTTCCTTTATGAAAGTAGCATCTGGCTTTCCATCTTTATAAAATCCCCATCGACTTGCTAATTCCTGATAAGTAATCTTTTCACCAGAAGATAATTCTACATATTCTTCTAATTCATGTGAATGTTGCTGTGTATTGATATCTCCATCCAAATCTTTGGCTCCTTTTGGCTGGCAATCTTCATATTTTTTTTGATGTTTTTCAACTTCCTGGTAACCTTGTTCCACAGAACGATAGCCATCATTATATTCTTGGGCTAATTTCAAATTTTCTATTTCCGTTCCTTCTAATGTATTTTTAGCATTAGAAGTTTCTAATTGTCGATCTAAGCTTTTGTTTCCTTCTATGTCATTTCCCCCAATTGTTTTTCGTGGAGAATGATAAACTTCTACTTCTCCATATTGAGCTTTTTCAATTCCAATGGTTCCTTCTCCCAATTTTAGTCTAGTTAATACATCTCCCCCTTTCACTGACTTGTTTTGTTTTACTTGATAATTTTTTTCTCGAGGATTTGTTCCCTCCTGTGTATCGTTTTCTAAATCCAGTGATTTTACCTTTCCTTTCTTGGTTATGACTACTGCTTCATATCGAGAAGTATGGCCTTGTTCTTTTTGTCCTTTTTCATTTTTCAAATTTTTCATTTCGTCTGATTCTATAATTCCCATCTTTAGCGGTTCATCCCCATGTTCTAAACTTGGCATTTTATTATTCTTTTCTAATACCTGTTGCAAATTACTCATATCTGTAACTCTTGTATTCATTTTAACTTCTTGTTTTATATTAACATCATTCTTTTTATTTTCTATTTCTTGCATTTGTTGTTTGTTTGGTTCTTGTAAATCCTCGCTTTGCGTTTTCCCTGTATGAATTTGCTTTTGTCTCTGTTGCTCTTTCCTTCCTTTCTCTGGTTTGCTTCTATTTTGATGGTAACTTGTTTTTTCCTCATTTCCTCTTTCTTGTTTTTGTATACGTTCAAAAACATCTAATATTCTTATTCTTTGTAAAAGCTGTTTTATTTGTTCTTTCTCGAAAGAAGTTAAATTTTTTCGTTGTTCATTATCTTTGATATCATTCCCAATAGAATTCTCTAAAGTATCTTGTTTAAAAATAATGGTTTCTCCTGGTATTTTGGGACTATATACTCCAATTAAATTTAAGTAATAATATTTTATCATGCCCTCTTCATTTTTTAACAAAATTTCCTGTATTTTTCCCTCTATTTCAATTTTTCCTATGATCTGAAGAAGATCCTTCTGCTCCAACATTTGAGTTGTAACTATACGTTCTACTAGGTACTTTAATTGTATTTTTGCTTTTTGCGATAAATTATTATCTTTTTTAAAAATAATTTTTGATTCTTTTATTTGTGAGGTATAAATACCAATCAATTCTAAACTATAATATTTAAAAAACATGTCTTCTTCTTTTAATAGAATTTCTTTTTGCTTTCCTTGTATCCCTATTGGTCCTAAAATTTGCATTATCTTCCCCTTTTTAGTTTATATTTTCGTCCACAATTTCTGCTATTAAATCATAATCTTGAATGGCAATCACTTCACAAAGAACAAATTGATGGATTCGTTCCTCTTTCCATCCATCCTTTACTTTTATATACACTAATCCATCAATATCTGGTACATCTTGCATGGTTCTTCCTATATAATATTTCCCATCAAAAGAGATTCCCTCTATTAAAACTTGATACTGTTCCTTTTTCTTTTTCTCCAAATTTTTTCTTGAAATTTCTTGTTGCAATTTCATAATCTGGTGATATCTTGCTTTTTTGGTATTCCCATGAATTTGATCTGGCAATTTAGCAGCTGGTGTTCCTTCTTCTTTTGAATAGCAAAAAGCTCCTAATTTATCAAATTTAGTTTGTTCTATAAATTGTTTTAAAGCTTCAAAGTCTTCTACACTCTCACCTGGAAATCCTACTATTAAAGTGGTTCTTAAAGTTACATTTGGAATTTTATTTTTTATTTTCTGAATTAAAGTTTGGATTTGTTTTTTTGATGTTTTTCGATTCATTCGCTTTAAAACAGTATCAGAAATATGCTGGATTGGTATATCAAAATATTTTGCTATCTTAGGATTTCTAGCAACTATATCAATCAATTGGTCTGTAATTCCTTCTGGATAAGTATACAAAAATCGAATCCATTGAATACCTTCTATTTTACTAATTTCTTCTAACAATTCTCCTAGTTTACTTTCTCCATATAAATCCATCCCATATTTCGTCGTATCTTGTGCAATAATAATTAATTCTTTGATTCCTTTTTTCGCTATTTCTTTTGCTTCTTCTAATATATCTTCTTTTTTTCTGCTCACAAATGGTCCTCTAATATATGGAATTGCACAATAAGTACATCGATTACTACATCCTTCTCCTATTTTTAAATAAGCATAGTTTTTTCCTGTTGTAATGGTTCTATCTAAAAATTCCTCTTGTGTTAACATTGGCATAGGAGGAATTTCTAATATTTTCTTACTACTTTGTTTCTTCTCATATAAGACCTCATTTCTTTTTAGTAAATCTTCTACTTTTTCCCATATTTTATCATAATCTTCTATTTTGATGTATAGATCTACTTCTGGAATCATCTTTATTAATTCCCTTTCATATCTTTGAACCAAGCATCCCATAACAATTAAGTATTTACATTTATCTTGTTTATATTCTGCCATTTCTAAAATGGTATTAATAGCTTCTTCCTTTGCAGAATCAATAAAACCACATGTATTAATAACGATCACTTCTGCTTTTGTTTCATCATTTACAATTTCATATTTATGCTTTTGAAATAATCCAATTACTGCTTCTGTATCAATTAAATTTTTGCTACATCCTAAATGAACAAATCCTACTTTCATTTTTTTCCTCTTTCATCTCTTTTTCTCAATTTATATTTAGTCTTTATGGCTACAAATATGTTTTCTAGTTAATTCCATTAAATCTAATTTTGTAAATCCCTCTACTTGTGTTTTGCTTCTATCTTTTTTTAACTCTTTTTCCAAAATTTCTTGAATTTTCTCTCTATTTTTTTCCTCTTTCATATCAATATAATCAATAATAATAATTCCACCTATGTCTCTTAGACGTAACTGTTTTGCTATTTCTATGGTGGCTTCTTGGTTTACTCGATAAATGGTTTGTTCTACATTCTGTGTCCCTGTATATTTACCAGTATTTACATCAATTGCTGTTAATGCCTCAGTTCGATCAATGGTTATAAATCCCCCACATTTTAGCCAAATTTTTCGATTTCGTGATTTCTCAATTTGTTTTTCTACTTCATAAATTTCCAATAAATTTTCTTTTTCTTTTACTTCAATTTCTAAATTTGCATATTCTTGATTTTCCTTTTTGAACGTTTCTAATTCCTCTTTTATGGTTCTATCATTTACCATTATTTTTTGAATGGTATTCCCTGTTAAGTCCATTAACATTTTTTCTATAATATTTTCACTCTTATATAAAAGCTGTGGTTGTTTTAACTCTGGATCAATACTTGTTTGGATGATGTCATTCCATTTTTTTTCGATTCTTTTAATATCTTCTATTACTTCTTTCTCTTTTCCTTGCGCTGAAGTTCTTATAATGGCTCCATTTCCTTCACTCAAATTTTCTCTTACTAATTTTTTTAATCTCTCTTGTTCTTTTGTATCCTCTATTTTTTGTGAGATTGTCACAATATCCGTATTCGGAAGAAAAGCAATATATTTTCCAGGCAAATTAATATGAGAAGATACTCTTGCCCCTTTTTTATCATTACTATCTTTTCTTACTTGTACCAATAATTTTTGACTTGGTTTGATAATTTGGCTAATTTCCACATTTTCATTTGGAATTCCTTTGGTTTCATCTATTTTAGGTAATATATCTTTTAAATGAATAAAACTATTCTTTTCTGTTCCTATATCCACAAAAGCAGATTGCATTCCATTTATTATATTTTTTACAATTCCAATATAAATATTTCCTTCTCTTTTTTTATATTCTTCATCTTCTTCATAATATTCTAACAATTTTCCATTTTCAACTAAAGCAATTTGTTTTTGATTTTTTTGACTCTGTATTATGATTTCTAACATTCTGTTTTTCCTTTCTTATTCCAAAATTTCTTACCTTTATTAAATCTTTTTTAATTAAATTGATTCATTGCTTTATCAATTCCCTCTTTTATAATTTCAATTACTGCTTCTTTTGCTAAATTTGTTCCTTTTTCTAGCTTTTCTTTATCTTCTTCTGCAATGGCTCCAATTACATATTCAATTAAGTCTTCTTTTTCCTCTGGCATACCGATTCCCACTCTTACTCTTTTTAAATTTTGTGTATTCAGTTCATGAACCACTGATTTCATCCCATTATGAGTTCCTGGTCCACCCATTTTCCTTATTTTAATTTCCCCTGGTGCAATATCAATATCATCATAAACAATGATAATTTGTTCCTCTTCAATTTTATAAAATTGTACAATCTCTTTCAAACTTTCTCCACTTAAATTCATAAAGGTTTGTGGTTTTAGTAAAATCACTTTTTCTCCTTCTATCATTCCACTTCCAAACAAACCTTTGAATTTATTTTTGATAACTTCTATTTCATATTGTTTTGCTAATTTATTAATGGTTTGAAACCCCATATTGTGTCTTGTATTACTATAATCTTTTTCTGGATTTCCCAATCCTACTATTAAATACACTATTTTTTCCTACTTTCTTTTGCTTTTTACTATTATCTATTTTAACTTTTTTTCTACTCTTTTTCAAGTTTTTATCTAAATTTTCTTTCTTGTTTTTAAAATAACATCCCCCTCTACCGAAGTAGAGGGGGATAGAATGGTAATTACAAATGAAATGCATACGAATTGTTGTCACCTTTAAATTGGGTAAAATTGCCCAATTTACCAGCAAACCTGCGAACTTTCTTTTCCTTCAGTTCCAAGGAAGTATGCACAATAATATTCCTTCCTTCTGTCCTGATCATGACAGGCTTTACAGAAAAAATATTTTTAAAAGCCGCTTCTATCCGTGCATTTGTCATTCCCTGACAACCTTTTTGTGGCATAATGCAAATACGATTTAACATAGCTTCTGCCTCCTTTATAAGCAAATTCCGTATTCTGCCTGAAACCAATCAAGGACTTCTTTACGAACTGATCTTGTCAGTTTCTCCGGCCAGTTATTCAAGATCTTTTCTGCTGTTCGAATCACACTTTCCCGTGCTTCTCCTACCAGCAATCCTGCCTGTGCCTCATCTTTGCAATCGTCCAGATGCCAATCCAGCTCTTCGACAACGCTTTGTGCAATTCCACTCATTTCTGTGTGAATTTTTCCCATTACCATTTCCTTTTCCTCCTAAAATCAATTATGATTTCTTCTTGAAAACTCTAGTGAAGCATAAAAAAGAGTATTTCAGAAGTTGTTACAATTTTATTATACCACATTTCACATAAAATTAAAATAGTTTATGTAAAATATCAATTATCTTTATTCTTTCTAAATTATTTCTTTATTTGCCACTTTAAAATCGGATATCCTTCATTGTATTTCCATGTTCCATCTGGATTTTGTTCGTCATTTGTATAGACCTCTCCTAATGTTCCTGCTAATGCTTTTAATTCTGTTTCTGTTTTTTCTACTGCATTCGTATTGTTTAAACCTCCAATTCCTAAATTAGCAGGGCCCTTCAACTCTGTCGAATTCCAACTTCCAAATCCAACGATTCTCCTGATGAATGTGCTCCTTTGAATCGGTATGTTTACTAATCGTCAAATCCTGTAATACTAATTCCAATTTTTCTCTTGCTTCTTGTTCTTCTTGTGAAATTCCTGCTGTTTTTGCCTTACTTAAAATTCCACCTTCTCCTGTTAAAATCGCAATGCTCACTCCTGCTAAAATTAAAAGTACAATAATCGTAATCACTAATGCAATAAGAGTATTCCTTTGCTTTTTATGTTTTTCATTAGTTCCTCCTTTTTTGCTCCTATTTTTTATCACATAATATAAAGTGCTGGTCGAAAACCATAGATTGTTCGATTATCAGATATATGCCCACTCCCACGAAAACATACTGGGCGTCCATCCACTTGAGCATTGAAACATCCTCCACGGACACTATAGGTTGTATCGATTCGATCAGAAGAAATAATGTAAGATCCCTCCATTGTCCATTCCCACAAATTTCCTGCTATATCATATAAATTTTTCCTTTTCACATCTTCACTACTTGCTGTCGTTCGGATTCCATAATAATAATTACTATCTGCTACTGTTGCTTTTTCCGTTACTGATCCATCCCTTGCTACTAGTAAATATCTTCCTTGTCCTGCTACATAAGTTACTGATGTATTATTACTATAATTTCCCCATGATGTATTTTTTAGATCAGAATAATTGATTGGATCCGTTGTTACAAATTTCATCATCACATCCCACATGGTTCCTGTTACCATTCCGCTTATCACATATTCTGTATGATACATATTTTTTGTCATTTCTAGTGCTGTTGTATAGTCTGCATGATAATAAGGAATTTCTCCTGCTTTACTTGTGATTTTTCCACTCCTTACTTTGCTGGACACAAAATTTCCATTTTGCCAATCCCATCCATATGAATTGGTACTTCCTGTTGAAGTATGCTCAAATTTCACATCATCTGCTAATGTAATATCACTCGTTCCTGCCTCATATCTTCCAATGTAAAATCCTCCATATTTTCTGATTTGTCCATACTCTGCTGAATTAGTAGAACGATCCCAATCACCCGAAGTTTTATAATTATCTCCAAAATCAACCTTCTCATAATCCTTTTCATTACATGGAATCCATACAAATTGATTTCCTTGTAACTCACATTGTTCTTTATTCACAGTTCCATCCGTATTATAGACTACTCCTGTTGGCACATCTTCGATTCCTTTATATTTATTTTTATCACTTTGATGATCTGATATAACAACTCCTGTCGTTAATGTTCCCCCTACATAATAAAATCCATAAGGTACTGGAATCGTATTTCCCTTTCCATCTGAAGTAGCATATACATTGGTAATTCTCCTACTTGGAATTACCACATTTCCCTCTTTTGTCTCTACTTCATTAGGAGTCGCTGTATACCATCTACTTGGTATTTTTACAATCGTTCCTGCCTCCATATCGGTTGTATTTTCTGGTAGTTCTTTCCCATAGGTTCCTAATAATTCCTCATATTGCTTTAAAATCTCATTTTCTTCTTTTTCTGCTTGTTCACTTCTTTCCTTAGCAAGTTTTGCTTTCTCCAGAATTCCATCTTCTCCTGTTAAGACAACAATACTCACTCCTGCTAAAATTAAAAGTACAATAATCGTAATCACTAATGCAATAAGAGTAATTCCTTTTTCCATTTTTTTCATCCTTATTCAATCCTCTCTTTTCCTTTGTTTCTTAGTTTTTCCAGTTTTCCTTTTCCTATTCTTCTTTCAGGTTCATTATATAAAACGTTTTTATCATTGTCAATGATATTTAGTATTTCTTTTCCTTCCATTTCTTCGAAATAAAAAATTTATAAAGTTTTTTAGACAACAAAAAAAGCACTATCAAGTGCCTTCTTTATCTTTATTCATTATTCAGCTGATTCAGCTGATTCATCTGCTTCTGGAGCTTCATAAGCTTCTAAAATAGCTTTTTGAATTTTTTCTCTCGTTTCAGCATTGATTGGATGAGCTATATCTTTGAATTCTCCGTTTGGAGTTTTTCTACTTGGCATAGCTATAAATAATCCATTTTGACTTTCGATAACTTTAATATCATGAATTACAAATTCGTTATCGAATGTTACAGAAGCAACAGCTTTCATTCTGTTTTCTGAATTTACTTTTCTTAAACGTACATCTGTAATTTGCATTCTAAGTGCACCTACCTTCCTTAAGTTTTAATAATATTATTTTGTACATATCTTTTGTAACTTATGTACAATTATATTATTCTTCATAAAAAAAGTTTTTCCTTCTTTTTTTTACAAAAAAATTATATTTTATAAAATTTTTGTAAATTCAACTTGTAACCATCTTTTTCTATTCTGCATATCTTATTTATCATATCTTAAAATTTCCTTCAAAATTTAAACGAAAGTATTGAATTTTTAGATAGATAATTATATAATTTACCTGCTAAAGAAGGAATTGTTATCCATTATTTCTTTTAGCTAGAAAAAGGAGTGTTAATAAATGCCAAATATCGATACTATCAAAAAATATCAAAAAATATATATGCTTGGAATTGGTGGCGTTAGTATGAGTGGAATCGCAGCCATTCTAAAAAATTGGGGATTTTCTGTTGCTGGTTCTGATTCTTCTGATTCTGAAAATGTCCAATCCTTAATTGAAAAAGGTATAAAAGTCACCATAGGACATAACTTAGAAGAACTTTCCACTTCTGATTTAGTGGTTTATTCTGCCGCTATCCAAGATGATGACCCTGAAATTTTAGAAGCTCATCGTTTGCATATTCCTACTATTGAAAGAGCAGATTTTTTAGGGGAATTAACTCGTTGTTATAAAGATACTATTTGTATTTCTGGTACCCATGGAAAAACCACTACTACTTCTATGGTTGCTCTTTGTTTTTTAGAAGCTTTAAAAGATCCTAGTATTCAAGTCGGTGCTTATCTAAAACCATTAAAAGGAAATTATAAAGTAGGAAATAGTGATCATTTTATTATTGAAGCTTGTGAATATGTAGAAAGTTTCTTAAAATTTAGTCCTAAAGCAGAAATCATTTTAAACATTGATAATGATCATTTAGATTATTTCAAAACTTTCGAAAATATTAAAAATGCTTTTATTAAATATGTCAAACTCTTACCACAAGATGGTGTTTTAGTTTTAAATGCAGATGACCCTAATTGCTTGGATTTAGCTTCTTATACCAATATTCTACCAATTACTTATGGAATCGAAAACAAAAAAGCTGATTATTTAGCTAAAAATATACACTTTGATAGGGATGGCTTTGCAGAATTTGATGTTTTTTATAAAAATGAATTTTTTGAAACTATAAAATTATCCATACCAGGAACTCACAATGTATTAAATGCTTTATCGTGTATTGCCTTATGTACCCATTATGGAATTGGAAAAGAAGCACTCAAAATTGCTTTATCAAATTTTACGGGTGCTCATAGAAGATTTGAATTTAAAGGAAAAATTGATCATAAAGTTAGTGTTTATGATGATTATGGGCATCATCCTACTGAAATTTTAGCCACAGCCAAAGCTCTTTCTCATAAAAATTTTCATCAATCTTGGGTTGTTTTCCAACCACATACTTACAGTAGAACCAAAAACTTATTGGAAGAATTTGCTACTAGTTTATTAAATTTTGATCATATTATCATATTGGATATTTATGCGGCACGAGAAAAAAACACTCATAATGTCACTTCAAAAGATTTAGTCAACCAATTACTTAATATTGGAAAAAATGCAAATTATATTCCAGATTTTAAAGATTGTGTTTCCTTTTTAAAAAATCAGGTACAAGAAAATGATATTGTTATTACATTAGGAGCAGGTACTGTTACAGAAATTGGTCCTATGTTAATACAAGATTAATCTAAAAAATAAAAAGTAGCATATGCTACTTTATTTTTTGCTTGCTGAAATTTAAAGAATCTCCTTCGATTGTTTTATCATAATATCTCCAAAAACAGCATATCCTTCTTGTGGATTATTTACCAAAACATGAGTAACAGCTCCTACAAACTTACCATTTTGGATTACAGGTGAACCAGACATACCTTGTATAATTCCTCCCGTTTTTTCTAATAGTCTTTTATCTGTGACTTTTATTTGCATACTTTTATTATCATAATTATTTTCTTTATATATTTTCTGAATTTCAATTTCATACTCTTCTACCTTCTGATTATCTAAACTACATAATATCGTAGCTTTTCCTAACTGTATTTCCTCTCTTAAGGCTACTTCCATTTCTTTTGACCAATCCATGTCTAAACTAGTTAAATTTTCAACCGTTCCATAAATTCCAAATTTACTATTTTTATAAATTTTTCCTATATTTTTCTGATTTTCAACTGTTCCTTGTATTTTTCCTGGTGCTCCACTTTCTCCTTTGGTAATATTCAATACTCTTGTTGTCACAAATTCGCCTGAAGCAATATGAATTAATTCCTCTGTATCAATATCTGTTATCCCATGACCTAATGCTCCAAATGTTTTACTTGTTGGCTCATAAAAAGTTACGGTTCCAACACCTGCTGCACTATCTCTTACCCATAACCCTAACTTATATTCATTGTTACTAGTTTTCACTGGTTCGATACTACATTCTTTTACTTCTTCCTCTTGGATATATTTTATTTTTACTGGTTGTCCTTGTGCCTCTTTCACATTTTGCATCAAATCTTTGGTGGAAGTAATTTCTTTGTTATTAACTTGTGTAATGGTATCTCCTTCTTTAATTCCTGTTTTCTCATATGGTTTGTATTTCTTATGGTCCATTCCTTCTATCTCAGACATACCTACTACTAAAACTCCATTTGTATATAATTTTACACCTGCTATTTTTCCTACTGGTATTACTTTTGTTCTAGGAAGAACATCGACTTTGACATCTTTCAATTTTATGTGATCAAACAAACTTACTTGCCAAGTTGTATTTCCAGATTTTTCACTTACTGCTTTTGTTTGATCTTTTGCTACTGTTTCCATGGTTCCCCAATCTGCTTTTATTTCCATTCCTAATAATGTTTTTAAGTGAATGTTTTCTCCTTCAAAAATCACCAAATGATTTGGAATACTTTCAATAGCTAATGTATAAGCATAAATTATCATCAAAAAAAATACTAATAATAGCTTGGTTATCTTTTTTGTTTTTTTCATAAAAAACTCCTTACCTTTTTTGCTATTATTAGTATAAACTTTTCAAAAATTTTTATACAATTTTTAAAATTGTATAAAAATTATGTACTTACTCCAAATTTTGCTTTTAATTTTTCAGGATCATGATTGGTTTTATACATACCATATCGCTCTCTTCCTAATGCTGTAAAATAGCTTTGTGCTAATTTCCCCCCTTTTTCTTGCATATATTGATACAAATTATTAGATTCATTTACATTCGTTTGTGTTACAATACTTGTATAACAACCTAACTCTGTCTTAGGAAAGAAATAGTGCTTGGTATCATTCCTCATTACTGATTTTCTTTCAAAATCAATATTCAATATTCCTTCTTTAATATCATTATTTCCTACTAAATCATTGTCACTTGCTCGATGATATTGTCCATCCTTTGTTATCATATAAATAGAATCTTCACTTACTACTTCTCCATTCTTGTTATTGTTAACAATTGCATATCCATTGTATATTTTTCCACCTATATTAAGTCCTTGTAAAAAGCTAATAATGGAAACATTATTTACAATTTTATCCCATTCATCTTCTTTCAATTTTGGCATTTGAAAATTAGCTGTTACCCCTGAATAATTATTATAATTGGCAATAGCAATGGATAGATTCTTTTCAATGGCATAACGAATTACATCTAATCTTTGTTGATTAAAATTAGAATCTGGATCCTCTAAACTTTTATTTTGATGATCAAATATTAAATAAGGTGTTCTTCCAAAAGAATTTAAAGTTTTATTTCCTTTTTCATCTACTGCATCATTTGAACTTAATCCACTTAAATTATAACCATCTTGTTTTACTTCTCCATTGCTATTGGTATAAGTTTGTTTTAACATTCTTTGTGTAAAATCATAAGCTTCTTTATAATATTCAATAGCTGGTGTTGTGGTAGGATTAAACTGTTCTTGTTTATACTTTTCTCCTCCTAGCAAAGAGAACCAGGATCCATCTGTATCTTGATAATATTTTACTCCATTTAATTTAATATATCGGTGAGATTGAATGCGATTGGTAGTTGGATGATATATATTTTCTTCTACTTGGTCATTTTCATTAATTCGGATTCCACGATATTTTACTTCATTTCCATTTATCGTAATGTTATCTAATAAATACCCATGGTCCAATACCCATTGTCCATTCACTTTCCCTTGAATGGTAATATAGTTATCTAAGGAATAAGTAATTACAAAATCATGATTAACTCCTAACTGATAGCGACAACTATAATAAATATAAGGTTTTAACCCTGACAATTTTTCTCCTTGTTTATAAGTTGCCTCTGGATTTCCTTGATGTAAAATTTCGGCATCGCTTTTTAAGGTTGTTTCTCCTGTTTGTTCATTTATAATTACTTCATTTTCATTGGTATCATCTAATGTATTCGTATAAGGGGAATAAATATAATAGCCATCATACATGGTATAAACTAATGCTGGTACATAATCTGATAAGATATTTTGATTATATCCTGACATATTAAAATGACTGGCTACTGAATTAAAAAAAGTATTAGCCGAAGCTTCAATATCACGCAATTTAGAATTGGATAAGTCAGAAGTATCATTATTAATAGTATTTAATTGAAATGCTTTTAAAGCATCTGCTGTTGCACTGCTTAATTTAGAATCATATAAAATTTGTAATCCTAATGTCTTTGTTTGATTTCTTGTATAATTACTTAATATTACTGAAATTGGTAATATGATAATAATAAATATAATCGCTAAATTTTCTATTTTCATGGTCATCTTTCCTTTGTATTATTAAATAAGCTTGTAATGAAATTATTACAAGCCATTTTTTCTATTTTACTTTCCTGTTCCATTTGCTGTAACCATAACCGTTTGGTCTCCACCTAATACATAAGTATCGTCTCCTACTACTGTATAAAAGAAATTCTTTAATTGTTGTGATAATGTCATATTAGTATTTTTTGCATTAACAGAAAATATATCTCCTTCTTTTAAAGCTAATGCTTTTCCAGATTTTATACTATCTAAAATTTGTACCGTGTACATAGAATAATATACATTCTCTCCTATTTTCGTAGTCTGAGCAATGGTTGTCTTTTTCCCTGGATTTTCATCTAGTACTTTTACCTCCATTTCAATCTCAAAACTATTTCCAGTAGCAGAAATGGTTTCTAAAAGTTTGTCATATTTCTCCATTGATATAATTCCTGTTTTTCCCACATCATCTGCAAATTTTGCTATTTCTGCTTGGACAGCTGTTTGTACCACATCGTCTGTTCGATCAGCCATTGTCATGAGTGGAAATACAAACATTAAAACAGCTGCTAATCCAATTGCAATTATAGTTGATAATGTATCCATATTCCTTCCTCCTTTATTCTATCTTTCTTAATAAGAATCTATGTATCACTATAAGTAATGACTCTTTTTTTCATTTTATTGGCATCTGGTGAACCAGATGTAGGTTGTATTTCTTCTTGATAATAGACTCCTAATTTTTCTACAAATGTGTATTTATTCCTTACTATTATATCATAAATTCCTTCATTATTCAACATGATTCCCGAATTTGTTAAAAATTTTGTTTTTGTTTCTTGACTTGGTCCATATAAAATAGCTTCAATAAATTCTTCTCGATCTGCATTACTTCCCAACACTTCTTGTTCCAAATCAATGGAAAAAACCGGAATAAAATTACCACTTTTTACTCTTTTTTGATAAAGTCCTTTATTTCTTTCTAATAATTTTTGAGAATCAAATACAATTTTGTAATTTTCGCGATAGGCTTTATAGATGGAAGGAATCATTGTCTCAATCCCTACATTTCTTTGTGTGGTACCATTATCTTCAACATAAGTATAATCATATTCTCTATCCTGATAATCTAATACAATTTGTGCGGTTTGTCTAGCTTCACCAAAGGCGTTGATACTAATGGATAAAGCAATCACAAATAACAAAACAGAACCTGCCATTTTTAAAGCATCTGCTACATGTTCTTCCATGGTATCACACTCCTTTTCCTTCCGCTATTGTTCTACTATATTATCTACTGTAATTTTATGTACTAAAGAATTTTCATAACTAAAAGTAACTTTATAAAAAGTTCCAGAAGCTACTCTTTTTATGGATCCTGTTGTATTATTAGGATTAATAGCAATACCAGCTGTTCCATCTACTGTAATTCCTTTTGTTTTAGTATCTCCATTATCTTTCGCACTTTGATTGTTAGAAGCTACTGCTTGTATTAAAGCATTTACCTGACTTCCTCTTACACTCTCCCCTTGATAAGGAATAAATTTGTTGTTAAATGCCATAATTTCTTGTTCACTCATATTAACAGAATTAATGGTATCTTGTGCTTGGGTAAATATAATAATTCCTAATGAAATAATTAAAATAGATAATAAGATAGCTCCCGCTATAATTAATGCTTTTGATGCGTTTTCCATGTTTCTTTTCCTCCTAAAAACTTTACTTTTATTTTTTCACTAATATTTTATATTAGTAACATTAATAACTTTATTTACTCTGTTATTTGTTCAAATAACAGATACTTAACTTTATTGGTGGCAGTATGATACTGTATTTCTACACACTTAAACTTTATTTCGCTGTAATAGTGTATGAATTTATCAATTCCACCATCATAAATGGTTTCCATTGGGTAACTTTTCTCATTGTCCAACATCTTGATCTTGATCTCAATGGAGTTCAAATCATTATTTAGATATCTTCCTTTTTCATTTTTTAGTACTTCATTTCTTTCGTTATTATCTACTGCCTTATTCAAAATGGTTACCAATTCTGTTCCATAAATTTCTTGCTGATAAAATGTTGAAAAGTGTTTGTTTTCTTTCTCTGCTTCATAATGCATTATTCTCCCATTCAAATATAGATACGAAATTCCTGCTATGATAATAATTCCTATTAAAAAGAAGATTGCTAATTTTTTCATTTTTTATCCTTTTTCTTTTTCAAAATTTAATTGTTTTTCTTTGAAAATGTTACCAAACAAACCCTTCCGTGTAATTGGACTAATCTTTACATCACATTGATATTCTGTCAAGGCTTTGTAATTTGTCCCATTTTCATCTATTTTATTCTGCATTTGTGCTAAGTCTAACTGAATCAATTCATTGTAATAATTGGTTATATTTTTTGTATTTTCTCCATATCCCTTTTCAATAGTTCCTGTATAACCTGTTAATGAATGGTTTACAAATCTTACTGAAATATAACTATCTTTTACTTCATCGACATTGGGTATCGTATTTCTTTTGGGATATTCGTAGTAAATATTGGTTTCTGTTGCCAAATTAGCAATGGAAACTACATCATAAATAGTAATTCCTTCTTTTCCCACTAAACTGGTAAATTGACTATTAAATTGATCCACTTGTTTTTGTGCATTTTCTCTATGCAGTTCTGCTGAAGTGCCAGCAAAGGAAGCAAATAAATACACAGCCAATGACAGAATCAATAATCCTATTAAAACACCTGCTGCCATCACTAATGCTTTGGATGCATTTTCCATCTTCTTCCCTCACTCCTTCTTCATTCTTTAGTCTAATCGGTTTGTACATATCAATTTCATTTCTGAAATTCTTCCTGTTTTTTCGTCATATTTTGTTGCTGACTCGTCACAATCAAAATATAGCCTTTTAAATTGCGAATATTGATAATATAATGCAGTATCTTTTTTTACTCGGTCATATCCACCATAATTAGCTACATCTTTTTGCAAAATTTCTTTTGCTTGTTCTTGTGAATCCATTACTTTTGTAATATTACTACATAAAGTAGATATTTTATTTAATTGGTATTTACTTTCTAATTCTTTTACTTTTCTTAATAAGTTGTTAATATTATCTTGTGTATATTGTGTTTCAATTAATTTCTCATCGTTGTTGTCATATTTTAATTTCTCTACTTGAATCCCTGTAATAGTAAGTTTTATTTTCTGATATTTCTCTTGGCTATTTTCTGCTTTTCTAGTATTATAATCTACCACTCGATTCATTAAAGATAAAACTTCATTTCCTCTTACTTTATTTCTTAAATAAGTAGTAAACTGATTATTAAATTCAATCATTTGTACTTCTTTCTCGTTTTGCTCTCCTACCTTTTGATAATCTGATAACTGATTAAACATTAATAATAGTGCTCCAATTACCAAAAGAGAAATTAAAACTCCTCCTGCTATGGCTAAAGCTTTTGATGCATTCTCCATTTAGCATTCCTCCTTCCCCTCTACTTGGTTGCTGTTAATGAGCTAAAGGATGATGACATACTTGTTAAACCAATAAATACTAATGGAACAATTAGATATCCTACAAACATACATACCATTGGTGCAAAACCAATTGCTTTTCCAATCATTCCTTTTCGTTTAATTAATCTTTCATTTGATTCTTTTCGTTTTTCTTGGTAATACTCTCTTTCTGAATCTAATTCATCAAAAGCATCTGTAATTGGTATTTTTTCAACTGCTGCTTGTAAACTCTCAATAATTCGAATAAATTGGATAAAACTAACTTCTTCTTTCATGGCTTCTAATGCTTCCCATGCACCAGCTTCATAATTGTTTACACATTTGGTAATAGGTGCTTTAAAAATATTCGAATATCTTTCTAACCATTCTAAAATGATTTCAACATTTACTCTTTCTATTCTCATCAACATTAGGATAATGGTTTGAAATTGCATAATTTCGTCTTCCATCTCTAATTGTCTCATCTTTACTTGGAAAATCAATAACCAAATTGGTGCCATATATGCAATTACTGCAAAAACTAATGCTAATAACAATTCAAACCATTGCATATATTCACTATTAATAATTGCTAATTTTCCTTCTATTCTTTCAACTGCCTTATTAATATCTGCTTCTTCTGCTTCTTTATAATATTTTAGCCTTTGCACAGCCATCTTTATCTGTATTGTTGTTGTATTTGGTTTCCCTCTAAATTGATCTAATACGATATTGTCTTGCTCTGTAATCTCCATTGCTTTTTTCTCATCTTTTGCAGATAGATTTCCAAAAATATCATAATCTGTTGTTGGCTCTGTATAAATATAATTCACTGCAATTACATGTAATTGTGAAAAGATAATGATGGAAGCAATACAAGTTATAATTGCCATTGCAATTCGATTAATATATAACCATTCCATTTTCAAATGAGATGCTGCATCTTTTAAATATTGTTGTACTTTTCTATATTCTTTGGAACCAACTTTAGGAATAAATAAATCCACTATTTTCTTTATCATTTTTTTCTTATATAATTTTTGTTGCCATGGATTTTCTGTATTTTTTACGTTGATCCCAGTAGAGCCATTATCTTTTAGTTTTCTAACTAATACATAAGATGCAAAAGTTAGAATTAGAATTAAAATTTGTACAATCATTCCAGCTTTCCCATTATACCAACTCGCTGTGAAGCTAAAATTTCCAATTGCCCAATTTTTTAGTGGTTCTAATAGTAACACTGGTGCAATTGAAATAACAGATAAACTTTGAAAAACATAGTTTAATTTATCTCTTTTTAAGATTTCTAATTGCATTTCCTGTGTAATATTATTTACATTTTTTAAATACAGGGAAGCTCCATTTACTTTTCGATCTCCAAATTCTTTCGTTAAGTAAGAAATTCCTGCAAATTCTTTTAAAAAGCTATTGGGTGCAATATCATAATATTTTTCTAATTCTGTTTCTGGATCATTTGATATTAGAATTTCATAAATTTTTTCTCCTTGTCTAGAAACACTCATTTCATCATCTTGTGAAACTTGATAAATAGCTTCTTCTACCATATTAAATTCATGATAAGCATGTCTAATTTCTGAAAAAAAGTCGATTTGTTCTTTTAAAATTTTATTGTCTATTTTATCTACTGAACCATCAATTAATGTATCTACCATAAAAATTTCAAAAATTAATAAGATTGCCATCAAAAGAAAGTTCGATGAGGTTATCATAATGGTTACTATAAAAATTGGCACAATAATAACAAGTGCTTTTGTTAATATCTTGGCAGTTCCTTTTCTTGTGTTATATTCATCATCTATATTAATAATTTCTAATCTTCTTCTTATTTTCAAAGCATATCTTTTGATAAAAGGAATCTTGATATAAGTTAAATACAATTTTTGTAATAGTACTTCATTTGAAAATTTATTTTTCTTGGTTCCTTGTTGCAATTGCTGAATTCTTTTGTATTCTGATTTTTGCATCTTTTTGGACAAGATAAAATAAGCAATAACAATAATCACAAATAATGCAGCTGAGCCACCCATCATATAGAATATTATGTTATTATTCACTTGTTACTCACCTCTTTCTTTTATTTGTGTTTTTTACTTGTTTCTTTTGCCCAATGTCTTTCTATAAACTGATCAAATTTTTCAGCATCTACATCATCCATATTTACTCTCATATCTTTTAAGTTTTGTTCTGTAATTGGATTGGTTATAATATATTCTCCATCTACATATTCCAAAATATTTCGATAAGTATATAATTGACGATCTGTTATTTTTTCAAAATAACGAGTTGCATTGTCAAAAAATTTATCAAATTTTCCTTCCAATGTTTTTTCTTTCCTGTGATCAAAGGTATATTCATTTTTTTCTTCTACTGGAATACATTCTGTAATTCTTTCTACATATCTTTTTCCTTTAAAGTCTTTTGTTAAATGAATATCAAAATTTAATACTTGTACCACTTGTTCTTCTGCTGTTTTTTCGTTTTTGAAAACCCCTGCCCTTAACATAGAGTTTCTTAATGCCGTTACTAAGTTTGGAAAGGTTTTCGCATGGTGTGTAAATAAAGTAAATTTAGAAGCTACTTGAGCCGCTTGAATCATCCAAGATGCTACTGGATCAGTTGCAACCTCTCCTATGATATTAACAGAACCATCTGTTTTCTTTTGAACATCCAAACCTTCTTGTCCAGAAATGGTTTCTGTTTCACGAAAAGTTAAAATATTTCTAGTTGGGTATATTTTTCTTAAGTGAAGCTCAAAAGCTGTTTCCTGCACACGAATATTCATAGTTTCATAAATATTCTCTATCATTCCCATCAACATCGTTGTTTTTCCACACCCTTGCTCTCCTGTGATCGAAATAATTCTTGCTCCTTTTACTAAATATTTTAATAATTCAATGGATTCATCACATCCTGGTTCTCCTTTGAACCATTGCTCTAAAGTAGAACGTTTTACGTCAAATTTTCTTACAAAGAAAGCCCATGTTTCTGAAAAGCTTGGTCTTACTACTACAACACGTGAACCATCTTTCATTTCATTTATTTTATAACCATTTGTATCGGATAATTGTCCTGGGTTATTATATTTATAAATATTTTGACATACTCTCTTTAATTCTGCTTCTGTTCCAAAAGATAAAAATCCTAAACGAATTGATTTTCCTTGAAAAAAGATCCAAATACTATCACACGCTCTTGGCACCTTATGTTCTGCTACTTGTTCTAAATAATCTCCATCTGCTTGTGCTACTTGACTTAGAAAACTCTCTGGTAATCCAGAAACTCCTCCGTGATACACCATCAATGTTCATATCTCGAATTTCATCAATGGAACTATATCCTTTATAATATTGATAAATTCTTTGTACCACAACTGCTAGTTTATCGGAAAAAGATAATAGAATATTCTCTTTTTCATAAATATCTTCTATTTCATTCCCTGTTATAACATAAGAAGGTTTTGTCTCTCCTTCTACATATTTCAAAGTAGCTAAATCATATTTTTTGATTAACTCTGTTAACGCTTCGTAACCAAATTCTTTTTTATAGCTATAAATTAAAATATCAAATTTGTCTTGTGCTGTTAGAAGGGAAGGAATATCAAAAGGAATTGCTTTGGATATATTGCTTTCTGTTACCCCATATTCTTTTTCCAATAAATCAAAAATTAATTCTTTGACATATTTTTTGTCATTCACATCTCCATAGGTACATCCTTTTAAAGCTTTTTTAAGTTCATATTTTTTGTTTTTCCTTCTTTTTAATTCTTCTTCGGAAAGTCCTATATCATATAAATTAATTTTGGTTATTTCATCTAATCTTCTTTTTACAAATTCCATCATTTTTTCAATGGTGTATGTCTTGTCATCCACATCTACTTGTACTTCAACTTCTGCTGTTTTCTTTTTCTTAATGACATAAAAAAGTACATATCCTGCAAGTATTAATATGGCTAAGATTAATACGATGTTTGTAATTGACATTTTGTTTTTCCCTCCTTATCACTTTATCGTAAATCTTCTAATCGATATATAATATTGTCTACGGTTCTTTTTACTTCTGCTAGAAAAAATCCATTCCTATCATCTTCTCCTGTTTTTCTAAGGCTCAAAAATAAATTTGGTACTTTCGCTTCTTCACATGCTTCGAAAAACAAGGTATTATATGGAATTGTTGAAACTTTATTTCTTTCTCCTAAGTATCTTGATATGTTTTTTATGTTATATTTTGAATACTTATCATATCTTCCAATTAATAATAATACTTTTTTGGATTTTAAGATTGTTTTTTCTTCTCTTGTTTCTATAAAGCTATTGATATTACTTAGTCTTTGGCTTAAATGAATCACAATTAAATTGGATTGATTCATAATCAACTCTTCGTCATCTTCTTGTATTTGTTTATCTAAATCCACTAATACTAAATCATAATAGCGATTGGCCAAATTTATAATTTCTGGATAATATTTTCTGATCTCCTTATATTCTTCTCGATCTCCTTTAAAAGCTGGTAAAATTTCTAATCGATCTTTAAAGATAATTTTGGTGTAATTAGTAATGTTTTCTGGTAATAATTTATTACTTTTCATAATTCTAGCTAGTCCGAGAAACGCCCTCTTCTAGTGCTAAATTTGTATTGGGTCCAAATAAACCTAAGTTTTTTCTAACTTTTTTTTCTTTTTCCCAAAAACAATTATCTAATTTTTCTTCTTGATATCCTGTTGAAATTACTAAAATTCTATAATTATGTTCAATTGCTAAATGGGTACAAATTGCTGCTAAAGATAGTGTTTTTCCTGTTTGTTCTTTTCCATTATTCCAAAAAGTTACAATTGACATTTTTTTCATTCCTCTCTAAACTTCTTATGTAACAATAATCTCTTCTCTAAGCTCCTTTTTCAATTATTTTAATGGCTTTTCTAATGTTGGATTCACTTACATTTTCCAAGATCTCTTCTGCTAGGCAAGCCAAGCCATCTTTATATTGAACACTTAGCTTTTTGAATTTTATTTTCGCAACTCTCTGATTTTCATAAATCACATTTAAGTCCCCATTTTCCATTGGAAAATAAATTCTATATTCATTCCAAACTATTTTGTATCCAAGGGAAAGAAAATTTAAATAGTCATCTTCTTCCTTTAGCATTTCTTTCGAAAATAATACTTTTGTTAAACTTACTACATTTTCTAACCCCATTAAAATTTCTAATCCTTTTTTCAACGAATAATTATCGAAAGATGTTACAAAGTAATTTTTTTCTGCGGTTTCTAATTCAAATTCTTGAAAACCTTGCAAATTATCTATATCTACTAATACAATGTCATATTCCATTTCTTGTTCTTCTGATAATCCTAAATATTTTTTTATATTTTCTATCTTCGAAAAACCTACTGCAATGTCTACTCCTTCAAAATCTGTAATATAAGTAGTAGCAGGGTTTATGGCAGGTACTACATACCTAGCTTTTTGATTAACAGTAGAATCGATTACTAATACTTTTTGGTTTAATGTTGTTAATATTTTTGCAACATATACAATTAAATCTGTTTTATCATAGGCTCCTATAAACCCTATTTTTTTCATCTGTATTTCTCTCCTTTTTACTCAACTGGTCCTGCCAAAGAATCTAAATACTCTTTTCTTGCATTTTTAGAATTGGTTGTACTTTCTTGCATATTGGTTTCCAAATTTCCTTGTGCTTGATCTCCTTGGTTGCTAATGACTGGATTGATATAATTATTTCTTAAGTTAGATGCATCTGTATCATTATAACGATTTGCAATTGCATTCATAGCTCTTTCTAAGATATTTGGATCACTTTGTAATAAACGAGATGTACTTTCATTTACTGGATAAGTTGGAATAGCTGCTTCTTGCATTCCAGCTTCTGTATATTTAGTAGCATATATCTTAGAACCTTTAATTTGATAAGCTTCAATAATCGCACAACTCATATGTAAAATCTCATCTTCTGACAAGTTAACCCATATGGTATCATCTGAATCAATTCCACCAACTACTGGTACTTCTACTTCTTTTTTGCTAACTACAATATAATCTTGTCCAGATGGTAGCATAAATCGAATATCAATATAGTCTCCTGTTGCTAAATCCATTGGTAAAACTAACATATTATATTCTTGTTTTCGAACATCATCTTGTACAAAGTTATCACTTTTTGCTAATAATTCTGTTGTGATTAAAGTATTTCTTTTCATATTTACTTTCGCTACTAATGGTACACTATTTAATACTAAATATTCTTTTTCATTATTTCTTTCAATATAATAATTTTCTGTCTCTTCTTCTTTTTGTACTTCATATTCTCTATTATCTTTTCTGATATATAATTTAGGATTATTACTATTATCATATTTGGTATAAATATCGTTTCCTTCTTTGTCTTGTAGGGCATAGTTCTCAATCATACTAATATCACTGGTTGCATTACTTGGCACAAGATTTCGATTGACGGTTTGGATGGTTAACATATCAGTGGTAATTACTTGTCCTGAACTTACATCTTGTTTTAAAACATATGCTTTCACACTTGCTTGTAGTTCTTCTTTTTCTTTTTTGGTTTTGTTCATTAATTGCATAAATAATAACGCTATGATAATACCTGAAATTAGTAACATTACTAACATTCCTAATAAAAATGAATTTCTTGCTTTTCTTTGCATTGGATTTGTTGCCATAACAAATTCCTCCCTTAACCTATATTTTTCTATATTTTTTTACAAAATATCTATCTATTCTATTTTAACGCAAATGTACTTCAAAATCAATGTATTTAGTTGTTGTTATAAAAAGTTAATGTGTTTGTAATATTTTTGTAACATTGTGTCTCTCTCGTTTTTTAACAAAACTTTTGTAATGCTTTTGCAACGCCTTCTTCATCATTAGAATCAGTTATATAGTCTGCTATTCCGAGTTACTTCTGGTGTACTTTCTTTCATAACAATTCCTAAACCTGCTTCTTGGATCATTTTTTTATCATTTATATTATCTCCTATTGTTATTACTTCTTCTTTTTTTAGTTTTAATTTTTGCATTAAATATTGAATTGCATCCCATTTATCAACATTTTTTAGGGTGATTTCTGTGTAGTAATATTCAATTGTCTTTTCTTGTGTTCCTTGTTTTATACTTTTTTTCGCCATATGAGAAACATCAAGCACTTCAATTCCTACTATTTTTCTTAGTTTCTTTATAATAGATTGAAAAATCAGTTGATTTTCATCACAAATTGTTATTTTTAAAATTTTTTCTTCCTTATTTTCTTTCACATATTCTTCTATATTTTTGATCATACTAATTCTAGTCTGTTTACTTTCTTGTTTTTTCAGATTTTCTTTCTGATAATATAAA
Source organism: uncultured Clostridia bacterium (assembly GCA_949118805.1). Lineage (GTDB taxonomy): Bacteria > Bacillota > Clostridia > TANB77 > CAG-508 > CAG-269. The sequence goes on from CASAUJ010000001.1 coordinate 62,500, forward strand.
ACATTATATTTTAAATCTGTTGTTAAAATCGTCTGCATGGTATAAACATTATAAAATATACTATTTTCTTCACATATTTTTATAATCTCTAATGCTTTTTGTTGTGGCAAAAATTTATCATATATAATTTCTTCTTTTTGAATATCATAAACAATACTTCCATTTCCTGCTATACAGTATTTTTCACTTCCTATTTCTCTGGCTATTGTTATGACAGAATCAACTGGTCTTCCCGACGCAATAATCACATCAATTCCCTTTTGTATCGTCTGTTTTATCACATCTTTTGTATTTTGTGTTACGATACCATAAGAATTCAACATTGTTCCATCTAAATCAATTGCTACTAATTTATACATATTTTCCACTCCTTGTTATTTTTGCTTTTTTATTATAACTTTAAATTCATGTTTTTTCAATAGATTTTTTTGGAAAAAATTACTTGTGTATTTTTCTCCTTTTTTGCACATTCTAGTATTAGAAAAAGCAAAGGTTTTTTCTGATATGTAATATTACAGGAGGTGAAAAAACGATGGCAACAAATTCAAACAAAAAATTAGTTCCAGAAGCTATGTCTGCTTTAGACAAATTCAAATATGAAGTAGCTAGTGAAGTTGGTGTTAATTTAAAAGACGGATATAATGGAGATATCTCAGCTAAAGACGCTGGAAGAATCGGTGGTAACATGGTTAGAAAAATGATCCAACAAGCTGAACAACAAATGAAATAGTTTCTATTTTATAAGTTATTAATCTTCATTTGGTAGGAAGTTAAATTTTGTTTTTATTTATTTTTTTAAATACATAAAGGCAGGATTTGATTTCCTGCCTTTTTTCTTTGATTCGATTTTCGCTTGATAGCATCTTTTTACAATAATCTTTTGATTAGTTTTTCTGTTGGTTCTGGACTTAAAAAACTAGGTGGAATATCCAAAACAGTTTTGGCTCCAAATTCATTTTTTCGCTCTAAATAAACAGCTGCTCTTGCATAAGCGACTAATATACTTGCTGTAAACTCTGGATTGGATTCTAATTTTAAGGAATACTCAATTACCTGTTTATTCTCTCCTGTATTTCCACTACGAATCACAAATCCTCCATGTGGCATAGCAGAATGTTTTTCTTTTAGTTCTTCTTCTGTTACAAAATTAACAGTTGTTTCATAATCAGCAAAATAATTTGGCATCTCCTTAATTTCTTTTTCAATTTGTTTAAGATCTGCCCCTTCTTCAACTACTACATAACAATCTCTTAAATGTTTTTCTCTTGTAGTCAATTGTGGATTTTCACCGTTTCGAACTCTTCCCATAGAACTTTCAATTGGAATGGTATATTGTTTGGCATCTTTCACTCCAGCAATTTTTCGAATTGCATCAGAATGCCCTTGACTGACTCCTTTCCCCCAAAAAGTATATGTGTTTCCAGTTGGAAGAATTGACTCTGCGTAAGCTCTTGTTATCGAAAACATTCCTGGATCCCATCCTACTGAAATGATAGAAACTTTATTAGCACAAGAAGAAGATTGATTCATCTTTTCAAAATATTCTGGTATTTTTGCATGGGTATCAAAACTATCAACAGTATTAAACATACTTGCAATTTCTGGTCCTTGTTTTGGTAAATCTTGTGCAGATCCACCACAAAGAATTACTACATCAATTTTCTTTACATAGTCTTTTATTTCCTGAATTGGAATTACTTTTGCATCTGATACAGGGTGAATGGTTTCTGGTTCTCTTCTTGTAAAAATAGCTACTAATTCCATATCTTGATTGGCCGAATTGGAAAGTGCTTTTTCCACTCCTTTCCCTAAATTACCATAACCGCAAATTGCTACTTTTATCATTTTCTTCCCTTCTTTCTTTTTAATTCACAAATTCAATATAAAGGCTTAGAAAGACAGGATTGAATCTTTCCTGCCTTTTTCTTTTTCTATGCCTCTGGTTCTACTAAACCATAATTTTTACCATCTTTTAATTTATGTATTGCATTTACTTTACCTGTTTCTACATTTATAAATACTAAGAAATTATGACTTGGCTTTTCTTGTAGTTTTAAAACAGCATCCTCTGGTAACATTGGCTTAATTTCATAATAAGAAGTTTTTATAATTTCATTGTTTATTTCTGCTACTGGGTCAACTACTGTTTCCATTGTTTTTAGAGAGGCATCTTTCATCATTTTTTCTTTTTTGGTTTTTGCCTTTCTAATTTGTCCTTCTAAAATATCAATATCTTTATCAATGGAAGCATACATATCTTTATCTTCTGTTACCGCTCTATATTTTTCCCCATTAGCCATCACATAAATTTCTGCTATTTGTTCATTTTTTTCTGTTTTCAAGGTAACTTCTGCTTCTGCTTCCTCAAAATATTTATCAATTCTGTCTAATTTTTTTTCTACATAATCATTAATTGCTTCTGTTATCTTTAGTTCCTTTCCTGTTATTTTTATTTTCATAAAAATCGCTCCTTCCTTTTTACCATTTTATTATATACATTAAGTACTTTCTTGTCAACTTAAAATATAAAAATCTTTAAAGAGCTTATTTTCTTCTTTTTATGCCTCATTATTCTTTGGATTTCACTTTTTAAAATAGTTCTTCTAATTTGTATTCTTTTTCTAATTTCTCATTAAAATAAATTTTGGTCACTAATTTAAATTCTTCTAATGCTGTTTCTTTTAAGTCAAATGCATATATTTTTTTAGGTGGAGCGGTTACTGTATAACGAATGGCATTTAAAGTACTTTGACTAATTTCTATACTACTTGTATCTTGTTTTCCACATATTTTGCACTTAACTCCATTATCTTTAATACTAAAATATGCCAATTCTTCTTTCTCTTTGTTGGTCACACATTCCATAATTTGTGGGGTAAATCCTAATATACATAACAATCGTAATTTAAATACACTTAATATTCTATCTAAATTCTCATCGGTTTCTGCTATGACATAAAGTGTATTTAAAAATAATTGTAATATTGAATAGCAATTTTGATTCTCATGTGTTACATCTTGTATGATTTTATTGATATGTACAGCATATTTCAATTTGTCCAAGTCAACTCTAAGTTTGTAAAAAACTTCAATTGGTTCAACAGAATTTATATGATATGTTCCGTGATCCCTTAAACACAAAATATTCTCCAAAGCAAAATAATTGTGTTCCCGCCAAAAGAGCACTTTTGGGTCTTCTTGCTCCTTTGGCTACACATGAAATTTTTCCGTATATTAGGGGTTAATATTGTAAGCATTTTATCAAAGTCTCCCATATTATTTTCTGCTAATACAATTCCATTTATTTTTATATTTGCCATCTTTTCATTCCTCTTACTTTATTCCTTTTCTCTTAGTTCTCTTTTTTCCATTCTTTTTCTTCGCTCAATTTTGCTGCTTTTATTTCCATTCCTTTTTCGATATCTTCAATTTGTTTTAACTCCATAAACGCATTAATATCTCCTGTATTTTTAAAGGTTTCCCATGCAATTTTTTTAATCATATGATTTCACTCCTTTTTTAAAGTTTTACCTTTAATTTTATCTTTTGCATTTTTTCTATTTTTATTCAATACTTTACTTCAATTTAAATTTATTTACCACTAAGTCATTTGATTGCCAGTCTTCTTTAACTTTTACCCATGTTTTCAAATTAATTTTTACGTCAAAATTTTCTTCCATATCCATTCTTGCTGCTCTTCCAATTCTTTTTAACATTTCTCCATTTTTCCCTATAATAATCCCTTTATGAGATTCTCTTAAACAATAAATAGTAGCTTCTATGTCGTAAATTTCTTCTCCTTGCTTATTTTGTCTTTGCTTCATTTTTTCTACTTCTATATAGATTCCATGTGGTACTTCATCTTGTAATAATTTTAATGCTTTTTCTCGAATGGTTTCTTCTGCTAGTTGTCTTAATGTTTGATCGGTATATTCTTCTATATCATAATATGCTGGACCATATTTTAAGTTCTTTTCAATTTCTTCTAAAACAATTTCTCGATATTTTTGATTGGTTGCCTGAATTGGAATAACAGCTTCAAATTCATATTCTTTACGATAAATATCAATCAAATTTAAAAGGGTATCTCTTTTTACCAAATCAATTTTGTTAATGATTAAAATTGTTTTCTTTTTGGCTTCTTTAATTTTTTCTAAAATAATATGATCTCCTCTTCCAATTTCCTCACTTGTTGCTTCTATTAAAAACAAAACTACATCGCTATCTATCATGCTTAAAAAAGAAGTTTCTAACATGGTTTCATTTAATTTTGTTCTTGGCTTATGAATCCCTGGTGTATCAACAAAAATAATCTGACTCTTTTCTCGATTTACAATTCCTTTAATTGCTGTTCTCGTGGTTTGAACTTTATTAGCAATGGCTGCTACTTTTTCTCCTACTAATAAATTTAATAATGTTGATTTTCCTACATTTGTTCTTCCCATTAATGTAACAAAGCCTGATCTAAATTTTTCTATTTCTATTGTTTTCATTTCTACTCCTTCTTTTATGGCTAAAATGGGACAGGCACACTTTAGCCATCTTTCTTTTTCTATTCTATTATACACTATTTTTTTGCTAAATTTGTAGAATTTGAAAACTTTTTTCATTTTCTTTTATTAAATATAAAAAACGTATGTATCACATTTTATGATACATACGTTTTTTCATAAATATCTGTGTATTCTTATTGTTGGTTGTAAGTTTTTTATCTTTCTTCTAATGTTTTTCTTTCAAATAGTTTCTCTCAAATCATTATGCATAAGCTTGACGTTTTTTAAAGCTAAGTAAGTTGGTGATTTCATTTTCTGTGTTTTTGGCTTTTTTAGTTTTTCTAGCTCTTTCTTGTTCTAATTCTCGTTTTTGTTTTTCTGCCATTGATTGACAAATTGCTTTTTGATAGGTAAAATGGGTATCTTGTGCAATTTTACTCCAATTGTATTGGTTTCTTACCTTATTTTTCGCTTTTTTTGTGATTTCACTACAAAGTTTACAATCGTACAACAATTCTAATATAGAGTCTGCTAAAGAATTTGGATTTCCACAGTAAGCCTTCATTCCATTTACTCTATGTTCTACAATTTCATTTAGCCCTCCAATATCTGAAACAACAATTGGGTTCTCTGATAACATAGCTTCTAGTGCTACAATTCCAAATGGCTCATAAGTGCTAGGAAAAACTGATATATCAGCCGCTTTATACATTTTTTGTACATCTTTTCCTCCCATGTATCCTGCAAAATATACTTTGTTGGAAATTCCCATGGCTTCTACTTGTTGCTTTAATTCCTCTAACATGCCACCTTTTCCACAGATTACTAATTTACTATCTCGATAACCTTGCAATATTTTAGGCATAGCAGAAATTAAATATTGAATTCCTTTTTCATATACTAATCTTCCCATAAATAAAATAATTTTTTCATGATCCATGGCATATCTTCTTCTAAAATCATAATCTCTCTCTACTCCATTGAACAAATTCATGTTTACTCCATTTGGTACTACATTTATTTTTTCATAGGGTAAACCAAATAATCTTTGTAATTCATTTTTCATATAATTACTATTTACAACTACTTCTGCTGATTCATAAGTTAACATCCATTCTGTATCATTAATATATCTTTGTTGTTGGTCATGGATTCCACTGTTTCTTCCTGCTTCTGTTGCATGAATCGTAGAAACAATTGGAATATTATAAGAGTTTTTCAATGTTTTTGCACTATAAGCTACTAACCAATCATGGGCATGAATCACATCAAATTTCCCCTCTTTTGCTATGATTTCATTCGCTTTTGCCAACATATTAAAATTCATTTGCATGACCCAATCAATAAAATTATTAGGATTTATCATATAATTATCTATACGATATACTTTTACGCCTTTATCATCTTCAAAGTATAGGGCATCTCCATCACGATAAGTAATAACTGTGACATCATGTCCATCCTTTAATAAAGTTTTTGATAAATCGTATACAACTCTTGCAATTCCTCCTACAATTCTTGGTGGATATTCCCATGTTAACATCAATATTTTCATGGATGTACTTCCTTTCTTCTTCATTTTCTTTTGTTATTTTTTCTTTTTAGACAGCATCTCTTATTTTTTATATTGTATACAACTTTCTTCAAAAAGTAAACGCTTTTTGAAAAGTTTTTTTACTTTTTTCTTTTTTATTGGTTTCTTTTATTTTTATTGCTTTTCACTCCAATCAAAAACGACACTTGTTCTTTTTTTCTAAACAATGTGTCGTTTCCTCTTTTATTCTTCTTTTGTCTTATTGGATGAATTATTAGAAGTTGTATTCGTGTTTTTATTTTGTGTTGTTGTATTGGATTTTGCTCTTATTCCATTTGAATCTAACCAATCTTCCGCATCAATCCTTTGGTCATTTACCATGATATAATAATGTTTTTCTCCTCCACTAATTGTCATATAAATATCATCTGCAATGGCAGCAAACAGTTCTGATCCATTTAAATTAAGCAAGGTATATTTTTTATCTTTACAAGCAACTACTACTTCATAATTGGGAATGATTAACAAGTTAATAGCTTCTCTATTATTGGAAGCAATATAGCCAAAATGATCATATTTAAAATCTGTTACTTGATTTCCATTTTTATCATAGAATGCCCAATATTGATCCTTTCTCACTGGAATCAATTGTTCTGCTAATAAATATTTATTTTTTATATTGTTACGTGAAAATCTTGTAACATCAATTCCAATTTCATCATTTTCTAAATCAATAATAATATTTCCTCTAATATCAATCACGCCATATTTATCTTCACTTTTTACTACATATAATCCTACATCACTATCCATTAGCTCAATACTATCATATTTAATTCTTACTTTTGTCTCTTTATTGGCTGATAGAATTCCTACTTTTTTATTGTTTTCTACTAAGAAATCTCCTGTATTAACAAGATAAGTAATATTGCTATATTTGGATTCTAATATAGTTTTACCATTTATATCCACTACACCATATTGATTATTTTCTTTTAAAACTACCAATTGATCATTGAAAATTGCTTTTTGATTGACAAATTCACTACTTAATTCTTTAAATCCATAATCTAATATTCGATTGGCATAATATTTATATAAATATGGTAAAGTAAATATAGTAATTGTATTTTTGGATTGGTCATAATGAAAGCTAATGTTAAACGCTTTTTCTAGTCCTTCTGTTGATACATATAAAACTCCTTGGTAAGCTTTGATCGGATTTTTGATATATACATATTCATAATCTGCATCTTTTTGTGTTAAGTCTAATTTATAAATTTTAGTTTGTCCTAATTCCAAGTTTGCTACTTCATTTTCATTTTGCACATAACATTTACTTTGTTGCTCTGATTTCTCACTATAATCACCATTAAAACTTTCATAGCCAAAATAAGATGCAATTTCTTTAATTGGTGCATATATGGTTCCATCTTCATCAAATAGAAACAATTCTTTTAATTTTTCATTCGCTTGTCCATCAATCGTCAGTTTTAAAGTCGTACTTTTGATATACATTAAATAAGCTATAATTCCTATGATAAAGATCAATACTAAAATCATAGCTCCTACTATTATTTTCGTTGTTCTTTTTTTCTTTTTTTCTTCTCGATTTTGAAAACTTTCTTCAATTAAATTCATTTGTATATACCTCCATTTATTTGATATATCCATATTTTCGATAAAATTCTTCTCGAAAATTTCCTAGATTGTCATTCTCTATTTCTATTCTAACTCTTTCCATCAAATTAGTCAAGAATCTTAAATTATGAATGGATAATAATCTATCTCCTAATATTTCATTCGTTTTTACCAAGTGTCTTAAATATGCTCTTGTATAGTTTTTACAAGTATAACAATTACATTCTGGATCTAGTGTTCCCCAATCTCTTTCATAAGTTGCATTTCGAACTACTACTTTTCCATGAGATGTCAAAGCGGTTCCATTTCTTGCAATTCTAGTTGGTAAAACACAGTCACACATATCAATCCCAGCCATAGCTGCTTCTATTAAATAGTCTGGTGTTCCTACTCCCATCAAATATCTTGGTTTTTCTTTTGGCATTTTAGGTGCTGTATACTGTAATATTTCAATAAAATCTTCTTTTGGCTCTCCTACACTAATTCCCCCTATTGCATAACCTGGTAAATCCAGTGCTACTAGATCCTTTATACTTTTTTCCCTTAAATCTTTATAAAATCCTCCTTGAATAATTCCAAATAAAGCTTGTTTGTCTATGGTAGTATGGGCTTCTTTACATCTTTTTGCCCATCTTGTTGTTCTTTCCATTGATTGTTTGGTGTATTCATAACTAGCTCCATATTCTACACATTCATCAAATGCCATCATAATGTCACTACCCAAATCCTCTTCTATTTCCATAACACGTTCTGGAGAAAAGAAATGTTTACTTCCATCTAGATGTGATTTAAATTCAACGCCTTCTTCTACAATGGTTCTTAACTCTCCTAAGCTAAATACTTGAAATCCACCACTATCCGTTAGAATTGGTCTATCCCAATTCATAAAGTGATGCAATCCTCCTGCTTCTTTTATAATTTTACTTCCTGGCCTTAAATATAAATGATAAGTATTAGACAAAATAATTTCTGCTTTAATTTCTTCTTTTAATTCTTCTGGTGTCATAGATTTTACAGTTGCTTGTGTTCCTACTGGCATAAATACTGGGGTTTGAATATCTCCATGCGGAGTATGTATCACACCTCTTCTTGCCCCTGTTTGTTTACATTCATGTAATAATTCATAAGTTACTGCTGGTTTCATTTTTCTTATCTCCTTTTATGTTTGAATCAACATGGCATCCCCAAAACTAAAAAATCGATACCTTTCTTGAATGGCTTCTTCATAAGCTTTCTTAATATAGTCTTTGCCTGCTAATGCAGATACTAGCATAAGCAATGTGGACTGTGGCAAATGAAAATTAGTAATCAATCCATCTAATATTTTAAATTGATAACCTGGATAAATAAAAATTTGTGTATCTCCTTCCGCCTCTCTTAATTTACCATTTTCATCTGCTACACTTTCTAATACTCTACAAGAAGTCGTTCCGAACTGCAATGACTCTTTTTCCTTTTTGTTTTGCTTCATTAATTTTATCTACATCTTCTTGTTTGATATAATAATGTTCTGAATGCATAACATGTGCTTCTACTGTTTCTTCTTTTACCGGACGAAAAGTACCAATTCCCACATGCAATGTTACATTTGCAATACCAATCCCTTTGTTTTCTAGTTGTTTCAATAATTCCTCTGTAAAGTGCAACCCAGCTGTTGGAGCCGCAGCAGATCCTCTATATTGAGCATAAACTGTTTGATAACGATCTTTTTGCTTTAATTCTTCATGAATATATGGAGGCAAAGGCATAAGTCCTATTTGATCTAATATTTCATTAAAAATCCCTTCATATTGGAATTTTACCTTCCTTGTTCCTCCTGGCATAATTTCTAATATCATACCTTGTAATATTCCCTCTCCAAAAACAACTTTTGTTCCCACATGAAGTTTATTTCCTGGACGAACAATGCATTCCCAAATGTCTCCTTCTATATTATTTAATAGCAAAAATTCTACCTTTGCACCAGTTTCTTTCTCGCCATATAATCGTGCGGGTATTACTTTTGTATTATTTCTAACTAAAACATCTCCTGGCTTTAAATAATCTACAATGTCTCGAAACAATTTATGTTCTATGGTTTGCTTTTTCTTATCTAATATCATTAATTTTGAGCCATCTCTTTTTTCCGTTGGAGTTTGTGCAATTAATTCTTCTGGTAATTCATAATTAAATTCTGATACTTTCACTTATTCTCCCATCTTTCTTCTATTTTAATTTGTTTTTTATATTAGTCATTAATTCTATTATTTCTTCCCACCAATTTTCTGGTTCTTTAAATACTTCTTTTCTTTCATAGGAATATTGAAAATGATTATTTTTAGCTGGTTTTAAAGTATAAATTTCTTGTGGTAATCCTGTTTTTTCTTTGGTGGTATTAATATTTTTATTCATATAATCCGTATACCATTTTTTTTGTCCAATTAATTTTTCATTTTCATAACCATATTTTTCATAATCATGTAATTCAGGAATTTCATATCCATATTCTTTCGCATTTCTTTCTAAAGAATGTAAAAATTCATGTAAAAATACTTCTTCTGGAAAAGTATTAATTCTAGTATTATATTTATAAATATAACTTTTGGAATCATTTGGTAATCGTATATTGGAAAATCCGATTCCATAATAATCCATAGAGCCTAATCCGATCCAATCATTTACTTCAATATCGTTTTCATGTTCTTCATCTCCGAAGTCTAACAATCGCATAAATATGATCATAGTCATGAGAAGCTATGGTATCTTTTATTTGATCTTCAATATCTTCTGCCGCTACAAAATAGCCAAATTCTTTATCATAGGATAAACTCATTAGCGGATCATCTATTTGATAAATATCACAATCTGCTGTCATTTTTCCATTGGATAAGTTCTTACAAGAGGTTTCGAATAAGCGAATGGTGTTGGTAATGTCTCTTACATCATTTCCGTGTCACTTCTAATTTTACTCGTTTTTGATCAATCCTTACATCTGTTGTCCTAAAAATAAAGCAAGCAAACTTCCAATTGCTATTTTGTTCTGCAATTCCTTCTTCTAATTTAAATTCTGTAAACCATGCTTCGCCTTTTGCTTCTCCTAAATAACCGCCTAACCTTGCACCAATGTTTATTTCTTCTCTATTTTTGCTATTAAAGATCAATTCAATTTTTTGCCAATCTTGTGTTCCAGCTATCGCCACTGATCTTTCTGTTGTTCCCTCAATTGAAAGCTGTGCTCCTACTCCAGAAGATTCTTGTTTGGCTTGTACTTCATTTGTTTTCACCATACAGGTTAATTTATAAGGGTGATTTTTCTTTACCTGCATTTTTTTGTAAAACATGGCATCATTATATTCTGGATTTTCAATCTTATAACTTTTTTGTTTGGTATATTGGGTTTCATTGTCTCTTGTAAAAACAGAGGTATATAAATTTGTTTCACTTCTAATAAAATCATTAAAATTATTTTGTTGATAATATTGATAAGCGAAGTATAACAATATAAACAAAAAAGCTAGAAATATAAAATAACTAATTCTATGCTTTTTTTGACTTTGATTTTTTTCCATTGTTGTCCCTCCTGTTTTATTATATATGATTTTATGGGAAATAGCAACTATAACAGAATGATAAATTCAATCTTTTTTCTATATGGATAAAAAGAAAGAAGTCAACTTCACTTACACTAAAGTTCCTTCTCTCCTTCTTCTTAGTTTTCTTCTTTTAATTTTGTTTCCTGAAAATCTAACATACTTAAATTGATTCTTTCTTGGTCGTCTATACTGATTACTTTTACTGTAACTTTATCTCCTACATGTAGCACATCTTCAATATTTTTAATTCTCTCTTTTGCTATTTTAGAAATGTGTAATAATCCTTCTTTTCCACCACAGCCTAAATCAACAAAAGCTCCAAAATTCATTAAACGAACAACTTCTCCATAGTAAATGCCACCTACTTCTACTTCTCTTACAATATCTTCTACCATTTCCAAAGCTTGGATTGCTTTTTCATTATCATTTGAATAGATAAATACTTGTCCATCTTCTTCAATATCGATTTTTACACCAGTTTCTTCAATAATTTTATTAATTACTTTTCCCCCTGGTCCAATGACATCTTTTATTTTATCCACTTTAATTTGTGTACTTACAATTCTTGGTGCATAAGGTGAAATTTCTTTTCTTGGTTCCTTAATTACAGGTGCCATAACTTCTTCTAATATATGTTGTCTTGCTTTTCTTGTTTTTTCAAAAGCTTCTTTAATAATGTCATAAGTTAAACCATCACACTTGATATCTACTTGGATAGCTGTAATTCCTTTTTCTGTTCCTCCCACTTTAAAGTCCATATCACCAAAGAAATCTTCTAATCCTTGAATATCTACTAACATAACATAGTCATCATCATTATCTGGATTTGTTACTAAACCTGTTGAAATACCAGCTACTGGTCTTTTAATTGGTACTCCTGCTTCCATTAATGATAAAGTACTTCCACAAATACTTGCTTGTGAAGTAGAACCATTTGATGATAAAACTTCTGATACCACTCGAATGGCATAAGGAAATTCCTCTTTAGAAGGCAATACTGGTACAAGTGCTTTTTCTGCTAAAGCTCCATGTCCTATTTCTCTTCTTCCAGGTCCTCTACTTGGTCTTGCTTCACCTACTGAATAGCTTGGAAAATTATAATGGTGCATATAACGTTTTGATTCTTCTGTGTCAATTCCATCTAACACTTGTTCTTCACTAATCATTCCAAGTGTTGCAATGGATAATACTTGTGTTTGTCCTCTTGTAAATAAAGCGCTTCCATGTACTCTTGGAAGCAATCCAACTTCACAAGATAATGGTCTTATTTCATCTAATTTTCTTCCATCTACTCTCTTATGTTCGAAATAAATCATTTCTCTGACACATTTTTTTTCTAATTTGTAAATGGCTTCACTGATATCTGCTTTGTGTTCTTCTAATGCTTCTTCTCCAAATTTTTCAAGATAAGCTTCTTCTATTTTTTGGGTTAAAATATCAATATTTTTGTCTCTTGTTTCTTTGTCCTCTTCTTGTACTTTTTCTTTCATTTCTTCTTTAAAGTTATTTTCTATAAATTCATAAATCTCATGATTTACTTCAAAAGATGGATACTCAAATTTTGCTTTTCCAATTTCTTTTTGTATTTTATGAATAAATTTACAAATTTTCTTGATTTCTTTATGTGCTTCTTTGATTGCTTTTAACATGATATCATCTGGAACTTCATTGGCTCCTGCTTCAATCATTGTAATTTTCTTTTCTGTTGCTGCAACAGTTAAAGTTAAATCACTTTTTTCTCTTTCTTCTACTGTTGGATTAATAACAATTTTCCCCTCTACTAATCCTACATTTACAGCTGCTGTTGGTCCATTGAATGGAATATCAGAAATAGCTAATGCTGAAGCAGCTCCTATCATAGCTGCTACTTCTGGTGAGTTATCTTGCTCTACACAAAGAACAGTTCCTACTACTACTACATCATTTCTAAAATCTTTTGGAAATAATGGTCTTAAAGGACGATCAATAGCTCTTGATGTTAAGATTGCTTTGTCTGTTGGTTTTCCTTCTCTTTTTAAGAATCCTCCTGGAATTTTTCCAACAGAATATAATTTTTCTTCAAAGTCTACTGATAAGGGAAAGAAATCAATTCCTTCTCTTGGTTCTTTGGAAGCTGTTACATTTACCAATACACAAGTATCTCCATAACGTACTAATACACTTCCATTTGCTAAACCTGCCATTTTCCCTGTTTCAATTACAAGTTTTCTTCCTGCTAATTCTGTTTCATAAGTTTTAAACATAATATTTCCTCCTTTTTTTAAGCAAGTTTAGATTGTAACCTCTATCATAGATTGCTTTTTCGATTAAAGCATAATAAAACAATATATGATACAAGCTACCTACCTAAACTCTTGCTTGTTTTTTTGCACCTTTTAAAAATAGATTAACAAAAACCCATGCCAAATAAGCTATGGGCTTTCTATTCTTATTTTCTTAATCCTAATTTTTCAACAATTTCTCTATATCTGTTGATATCTTTTTTACTCAAATAGTTTAAAAGATTTCTTCTTTTTCCTACCATTTTTAAAAGACCTCTTCTAGAATGGTTGTCTTTTTTATGGATTTTTAGATGTTCTGTTAATTCATTAATCCTTTCTGTTAAAAGAGCAATTTGTACTTCTGGTGAACCAGTATCATTTTCTTCTCTTTTATGAGTATTAATAACTTCTTGTTTTCTTTCCTTTGTCATTGTTTTTTTCTCCTTTCTCAAGGCTCTTATTAATTTGAAAAAGTTTTTTTCATAAAATTCCTTTTTCAAATTTACACCTTTTATTTTTTCTAAACCTTTAACTGAGCTTAAAGTTTTGGTGCTCTTCTGAAAGCTAAGTAAAAGGTATGTCTTTTTTGACATACCTAGTATACTATATTTTAAAATAAATTTCAAGTGTTTTTCTATTTTCTATTTCTTTTTTTTATTTTTTATAATATAATTTCTATATCATATAAATGTAATTACATTTATATTCCACATTCTTTTTAAGAGATTGTTCTAAAATATCTCTTAAGAAAGGAAGTATAAAATATGAAAAAAATCTTATTCAAAGGCTGTGGAACAGCTATCTGTACACCTTTTGATGAAAACGGTGTTAACTTAAAAGAATTTGAAAAACTAGTAGAAGATCAAATTCAAAATCAAGTAGATGCAATCATTGTTTGTGGTACAACAGGAGAAGCTTCTACCATGACAACAGAAGAAAAACTTGCTACTATTAAATGTGCTGTCCAAACTTCTCATGGTAGAATTCCCATTATTGCAGGTACAGGAGGAAATAATACCAAACAAGTAATTACCTATTCTAAAGAAGTCGAGGCTTTAGGAGTAGATGGACTTTTAATTGTTACACCTTATTACAACAAATGTACACAAAATGGTTTAATTGCACATTATCAAGAAATTGCTAAAAATGTTTCTTTACCAATTATTCTTTATAGTGTCCCTAGTAGAACAGGTGTCAACATAGAACCTCAAACTTGTTTAGAACTTTCAAAAATTGAAAATATTGTTGCCATCAAGGAAGCTAGTGGAAATTTATCACAAGTAGCCGAAATAGCACATTTATGTGGAGATGATCTATTTATTTATTCTGGTAATGATGATCAAGTTCTCCCTATTCTTTCACTTGGTGGAATTGGTGTTATTTCCGTTTTATCAAATGTAAAACCACAATATACACATGATATGGTACAAAACTTTTTAGAAGGAAACATAGCAACTGCAATAAAAATGCAATTAGATGCCATCCCTCTCATCAATGCTCTATTTAGTGAAGTAAACCCTATTCCTGTAAAAGCTGCTTTAAATATATTAGGTTATCAATTTGGCATTCCTAGATTACCACTAACTAAGATAAGCCCAGAAAAAGAAAAAATATTAAAAAATAGATTAGAAAATTAAAAAATCAGAGAGGGGGATTCAAGGGACGTTCCTTTAAATCCCCAAAATAGGGATTAAAGGGACAGTCTTTAATTAAAAAAAGGATAAAAGAGTGTCTCCTAAATCCTCAAAAATGGGATTTAAAGGAACGTCCCTCTAATTCTCTCAGAAAGGAAAAATTATGATAGAAGTAATGGTTAATGGATGTAGCGGAAAAATGGGACAAATTGTTTGTGATTTGATAGAACAAAGTAGTGAATTTATTTTAAAGAGTGGATTTGATCGAACGGTAACTGGTGAATTTGCTTTTCCTGTTTTTGATAAGATTGAAAATATTACAGAAAAATCTGATGTCATTATTGATTTTTCTGTACCTGTTGCTACATTTCGTATTTTGGATTATGCTGTTCAAAATTCTATTCCAGTTGTGATCGCTACCACTGGATTTTCAAAAGAAGAGGAAAAAAAGATCGAATCTTATAGTAAACAAATTCCTATTTTTAAATCTGCTAATATGTCTTATGATATTATGATTATGAAAAAGTTAGTACAATGGCTCGCTCCTTTATTAAAAGATACCAATATTGAAATAACTGAAACACATCACAATCGTAAGATAGATAGTCCAAGCGGAACTGCGCAAATGCTTGCTGATACAATTAATACTTCTCTTGGGCATCAACTTTATTGTGAATATAATAGACATGATAAACGTGAAAAAAGAAATAAAAATGAAATTGGTATGAACTCCATTCGTGGTGGAAATATTGTTGGAGAGCATTCTGTTCAATTTTTTGGAGAATTTGAAACTTTTGAAGTTAAACACACATCTTATTCTCGTAATGTCTTTGCAGAAGGAGCTTTAAAAGCTGCCAAGTTTATCCTAAATAAATCAAATGGACTTTACTGTATGGAAGACATGTGCAATGGGGACGTTTCTTTTTTCACATGAGAAAAAATATAAATAAAAAAGCTGTTATTTTTATAGTAACAGCTCTTTTTATTAAATTCTCATGTAAAAAAAGAAACGTCCCCATTGCACATAAAAAGGAAACGCTTCATTTTACATTATTCTTTTTCTTCTTTTACTTCTTCTACTGGTTCTTCCTTCACTGTATCTACTGTTTCTTGCACAGTAACTTCTTGTGTTTCAATTGCTGGCGCTTCTTCTGGTGCCTCTTCTACTTTTGATTCTTCTTTCTTTTCTTCTACTGCTGGTGTCTCTGCAACAACATTTTCTACCACTTCTGTTGTTTCTTCTTTTTCTTCTACTACTGGTTCTTCCTCCACTAAGTCTTCTTTGATAATAATTTCTCTATCTTCAATTCTTGCTCCTATTTGTTCTTTAGTTTTTGCAGATTTACCAACTCTATCTCTTAAATAGAATAATCTAGCTCTTCTTGCTTTACCAACTCTTACTAATTCTACTTTTTCCACTAATGGTGAATGAACTAAAAATGTTTTTTCAACGCCTACTCCATAAGAAATTTTTCTTACTGTAAATGTTTGATTTACTCCTCCACCTTGTACTTTAATGATAATTCCTTCGAATACTTGGATTCTTTCTTTATTTCCTTCTTTTATTCTTACGTGTACTTTAACAGTATTACCAACTTTTAATTCTGGTATTTTGTTTTTTAATTGTTCATGTTCAATAGATTTTATAATATCCATTTTTGAATTCCCTCCTTCTTTCCATTTACGAGCGGTGCTTGTTTAGCACTTCGTTTCTTTATTTTTCCATAAATCTGGTCGTTTTTTCTTTGTTATTTCCTCAGATTTTTCTTTTCGCCATTTTTTTATCTTCTCATGGTGTCCAGATAATAATACTTCTGGAACTGTTTCTCCTTCAAAGATTTCTGGACGTGTGTATTGTGGATATTCCAAAAGTCCACTTGAAAAACTTTCCTCTTGGATAGAATCTTTACTTAAAACTCCATCTACATATCTGCTAACACTATCAATTAGTACCATGGCAGGAATCTCTCCACCAGTTAATATATAATCTCCTATGGATATTTCTTCCCCCACAATTTTATCTAATACTCTCTGATCGATTCCTTCATAGTGTCCACATAATAAAATCAGATGACTTTCTTGGCTTAATTCTTCCACTTTTTTTTGGTTTAATGTTTTTCCCTGTGGTGATAGATAAATCACTTTTGCTTGATCCTTTTGGATGGATTGATAAGCTTTATATACCACATCTGGTTTCATAACCATACCAGCTCCACCCCCATAAGGTGTATCATCTACTTTTTTGTGTTTATCTTGGGAAAAATCTCTCATATTAATGAGATTAATATGAATCTTTTCTTTTTCAAGTGCTTTCCCTATTATACTTGTCTTTAATGAATCAAACATTTCTGGAAAAAGTGTCAATACATCAAATTTTATCATCTTTTCTATCAACCCCCACTAATTTTGCATTACATCAAACCAGCTATTAAATGAACGGTTATTTTTCCTTCTTCCAAATTTATTTCTTTTAAAACTTCTGGTATTCCTGGTAAAAGAACTTGTTTTCCCAATTCATCTTTTACTACATATACATCATTACTTCCTGTATTAAAGATATCATCTACTTTTCCTAATAATTGTCCTTCGTCCGTAAAAACTTCTAACCCTAATAAATCTACAATATAGTAAACCCCTTCTTCTAAAGGTTCTTCCTTTTCTCGATCTACCAACAAATAACTTTGTCGCAGAAGTTCAGCCTCCTCCATGGTATTAATATCCCTTAATTTCATCAATACCATATTTTTATGATATTTTACTTCTTGGACTTCATATTCTTTTCTTCCACTTTTATTTTCAATGTATATGGTTTCTAATTTGTCAAATCGTTTGATATCATCTGTAAATGGCTTCACCTTCACCATTCCTTTAATTCCAAATGTATTCACAATTTGCCCTATTTCAAGATACTTTGTCATATCATAAACTCCAATTATCCAATAAATTCAACTGAAACTTTTTTTTGTTCTTTTGTTGCAACCGCTTTCATGACAGTTCGAATGGATTTCGCAAGTCTTCCTTGTTTTCCAATAATTCTTCCCATATCCCCATCTGCTACTTTCACTTCATAAACAATGGATTTTTCACCTTCTAATTCTTTGATTTCAACTGCTTCTTTATTGTCTACTAAGTTTAAAATAATTATTTCTAAGATATCTTTCATCTTTTAAGTTCCTCCACTTCATTTAGCGAAATCTTTATACTGCATTAAATCTTATGCATTTTCGATTAGTGCTTTTACAGTATCTGTTGGTTTTGCACCATTTTTCATCCATTTTTCAACTTTTTCTTTATCTAAAACAATAGTTGCTGGACTTGTCATTGGATCATAAGTTCCTAATTGCTCGATTATTTTACCATCTCTTGGGCTTCTTGAGTCTGCTACTACAATATGATAAAATGGAGCTTTCTTCTTTCCTTGTCTTTGTAATCTGATTTTTACCATTTTTTTCACCTCCACATAATTTTTCAAGTGGGGATTTTAAGGAACGTCCCTTAAATCCCCTCCTTTTTCTATAAATTTAAAAACTTAATAACAAATTAAAATTTAAAATTCTTCAAGGCTTTTTCGTCTATTCCATTTAACATTTTTCTCATACCGCCTTTATTATTTTTCATTTGTTTCATCATTTTTTGTGTCATTTCAAAAGATTTCATAAATTTATTAATATCTTGCACCGTGGTTCCACTTCCTTTTGCAATACGCTGTCTACGACTTGCATTTAAAAGCTTTGTATCTCTTTTTTCTTGTTTTGTCATAGAACAAATAATGGCTTCTATTTTTTCAAATTCTTTATCATCCACTTTTAAATCTTTAATTTGATTCATTCCTGGTATCATTTTTAACAAAGACGAAAAAGAACCCATTTTTTTTACTTGTCTTAATTGTGCTAAATAATCATCTAAATCTAATTCTTTTTTCTTAAATTGCTTTTCTAATTTTTCTGCTTCTTCTAAGTCAAAGGCTTCTTCTGCTTTTTCTATTACAGATAAGATATCTCCCATTCCTAAAATTCTACTTGCCATTCTTTCTGGATGAAATACTTCGATATCAC
Source organism: uncultured Clostridia bacterium (assembly GCA_949118805.1). GTDB lineage: Bacteria > Bacillota > Clostridia > TANB77 > CAG-508 > CAG-269. The sequence goes on from CASAUJ010000001.1 coordinate 81,690, forward strand.
TTAATTTTTCTCCTGTGGCTGCAAATTTAATCGGACATTGTGTTACTTTCTTTACCGATAAAGCAGCACCTCCTCTTGTATCTCCATCTAATTTTGTCAATACCACACCATCAATCCCTAATGTTTCTTTGAACTTTTCTGCTACATTTACAGCATCTTGTCCTGTCATACTATCTACTACTAATAATATTTCATGTGGTTTAATCTGCATTTTTAAGTTTTTCAATTCTTCCATTAAAGCTTCATCGATGTGTAAGCGTCCTGCTGTATCTAAAAAAATAACATCATTTAATTTAGAAATAGCTGTTGACATGGCTTGTTTGGCGATATGTACTACATCTTTTGAGCTTTCATTTGCAAACACTGGAATATTTAGCTGTTTTCCTACTACTTGCAATTGTTTAATTGCTGCTGGACGATAAATATCACAAGCTACTAATAATGGATTTTTACCTTGCTTTCTTAGTAAATTAGCAAGTTTTCCAGTGGTTGTCGTTTTTCCTGAACCTTGTAATCCCACCAACATAATAACCGTAGGTGGATTGGGTGTAAAATTAACTCTGCTTTCTGTTCCTCCTAGCAATTCTATCAATTCATCTTTTACTATTTTTATGACTTGTTGACCTGGTGTTAATGATTTTAACACATCTTGCCCAAGTGCTTTTTCTTGAATGGTGGCAATAAAATCTTTTACAATTTTATAATTAACATCTGCTTCTAAAAGGGCAAGTTTTACTTCTCTTAACATTTCTTTTAAATCAGATTCTGTAATTCTTGCTTTTCCTCTAATTTTTCTTGTGATTTCTTGTAACCTAGAAGATAATCCTTCAAAAGCCATGTTCTCTCCACTCCCTTCCTACACTTCCAAATTTTGTAGTTCTTTTCTAATGTTTTTTATTTTCTCTATCTTTTCCTGATCAAAATTCATGTTAGAAATCTTGTCTAATTCTTCTATCACTTTTTGAATTTGTTTTTCTTTTCTTTCTGCTTTTTTCATTAAATGTAATTTCCCCTCATATTCAAAAAGTTTTTTCTCCCCTTTTTTTAAAATATCTCTAACTGCCTGTCTTGTTATTTTATTATTTTCTGCTATTTCTGATAAAGATAGATCACGATTATAATAATCTTCTATGATTTCATATTGCTTGTTTGTTAATAACTTTCCGTAAAATTCGTTTAGTACACTTATTTTTACGTTTTTTTCCACAGTTATTCCCTCTTTTCATTTTGTAATGCTAATATACTTTACACCATTTTTTTAGTTTTGTCAAGAGTTTTCACAAAAATTCTCCATTCTTAAATGATAGAATGGAGATTCTCTTCTTTTAAATTTCTTTTATTTTTCGATAAATATCATACCAACTAAAAACACGGGTTATATTTTCGCCTTTCAAATCTCTATTATAACGATTATCAAAACACAATACTTTTGTAAGTTTTGCTACTGCTGGTACTACCTCTGGGCTATCATCAATCATAAGATCAATTTGTTTTTCCTTTATTTCTTTTTCTTTTGGAGAACGAGCAAAACAAATTTCATCATAACAAATATGATTTTTATTTAACCAATGAATTGTATCTTTTCTCATTTTTTCTCCAATATCAGATTCTTCCTGTGTTTTATATCTTGCTGTAATGATAATAATCTTATTGCCTTCTTGATGTAATTTTTCAATAATTTCTGAAGCAAAATTTCGAATTGGTGCATTTTTAATATACTCAAAAAAGTATTTTTGTCGGTAATCGTCTTTTACTTCTTTTGTCCAATGACCTTTTTCTTCATATGCATAAGGATCCTCTAAATCTGGCAAGTGATTTTCATAACAATATTTTGTTTTATGATCTAGGATATAGGTATCATCATCAATTAATACCCCATCCATATCAATTCCTATATTCATTTTTCCTCCTTAAAGAAATTTAAGAATTGTTAAATGAATTCTCACTTAACAATTCTTAAATTGTACTTTTCTTAACTACCTGTAATAATAAAATACATAATTCTATATACTACTGTAAAAAGACCAATCGCTCCTATGGTTAATAAAACGGTAGCTGCTGGTGATAATCTGTGTTTTTTTACTTCTTCTTCCATTTTTCTTCCTCCCATACCTCTTTTGTTTTTGTTATTTTATCATAGAATTCTTTTTTTGTGTTTAATGTTACAAATTTTTAATAAATTTGACACAAAATTGTAAAAATAGGCTTTATTTTCTTAATTCTGCTCCTAGTGTCTTTTCCAATTCTGCAATAATATTTTCCATTGTTTGGTTGATTTCTTCATCACTTAAGGTTTTATTTTTGTCTCTAAAAATCAACGAATAAGCTACACTTTTTTTGTCTTTTCCTAATTTCTCATTTCGATAAATATCAAACAATTTCATACTTTCTAATAATTTTTTTGCTTTCTTTGTTACAATCTTTTCAATTTGTCCTACTTCTACTTTTTCTTCAACAATTACTGCAATATCTCTTTCTACTGCTGGAAATTTTGGTACTTCTACATATTTCTTATTGGCTTTTGCATATTTTACGATTTTTGTTACATTAATCTCTGCTAAATAAGCTCTTTTGGCTATTTCATAATGATCTAATACTTCTGGATGAACTTCTCCTAAAGTGGCTATTCTATCTATCCCTACTTTCAAGTTTGCACATCTTCCTGGGTGATAAGATCCATTCTCTGTTTCTCTTTCGATTTCATAATGTTCTACATGAATAGCTTCTAGTACATTTTCTAAAATTCCTTTTAAGATATAAAAATCCACTTCTTCTCCATACATACCAATTGTTAAAATCTCTTCTTGTAAAGGAACTTCACCTTTTTCTACTTCTTGATTTATATTTTTATAACTTCTAGATAAATCAAATAATTTCACACTTTGATTTTTCTTATTATAATTCGTGGCTAATATTTGCATCATACTAGGCACAGTTGTTGGTCTCATTAGCTTATATTCATCACTTAAGGGATTTTGTATGGTAATCGCATATTTTTTAATTTCTTCTTTAATATTTGATTTCTCTAAATCCTTTTCACTTACAAATCCATAAGTATAAATTTCTGAAAGTCCACTATTGATTAATATTTCTTTTATTTTCTTTTGGATACTCTGTTCTTTGTTTCGAATTCCTAATGTTGTATCTGCTTTCATTAGCGTAGAATCTAATTGATCATATCCATAAAAACGTCCTACCTCTTCTGCTAGGTCTGCTAAACACTCTAAATCCATTCTAAAATATGGTATTTTTACTAGATCCTCTTCTACTTTTATCGCTAGTGGTTCTAAAATAGCTATCATCTCTCCTTTTGTTAACTTGGTTCCTAACAAACCATTTATTGATTCTACTTCTAATTTTATTTCATTTGTTTTCTGCTTGGTTGGATAAACATCTATTTTCCCTTCTACTACCTCTCCAATTCCTAATATTTGAACTAATTCAACTGCTCGATTAACTGCTCTTAATGCATTTTCAGAAGATAATCCTTTTTCAAATCGGGAAGATGCTTCTGTTCTTAACCCTACTTTTTTTGCCGTTTTTCTAACACTTCCTCCACAAAACACAGCAGATTCAAATACTACTGTACTTGTATCTTTTTCAATTTCCGAATTCAATCCTCCCATTACTCCTGCAATTGCTACTGCTTTTTTCTCATCGGCTATCACTAAATTGGTTTCGTCTAATTCTCTCTCCTGCTCATCTAATGTAATAATTTTTTCTCCCTTTTTGGCACGTCTTACTGTAATATGTTTTCCTTCAATCGAACGAATGTCAAAAGCATGCATTGGTTGCCCCATTTCCAACATGACATAGTTGGTAATGTCTACCATATTGTTAATGCTTCTTACTCCACAAGCTTTTAATCTTCTTACCATCCAATCTGGTGAAGGACCTATTTTTACATTTTTAACCATTCTTGCTAAATAACGATAACATAAATCAGGTGCCTCTATCTCTACTTTCAATCCTTCTAATTCAGCTTTTGTTTCTACTTTGATTTCATCTATATTTTTTCTTGGATTTTTAAATGGTTTTTTTAAAGATGCTGCTGTTTCTCTTCCTAATCCTTCTATCGAAAAACAATCTGGTCGATTCGAGGTGATTTCAAAATCAATAATATCTTCCTTCAAGTTTAGTACTTCAACAATATCTTCTCCCAAATGTTTTTCAAATGTTGCTGGTAATATCATAATTCCATTTTCAATTTGTTCTGGATAATCTACTAATGTAAGATTTAATTCACCTATGGAACACATCATTCCACAAGATTCTACTCCTCTTAACATTCCTTTTTTTATTTTAACTCCATTTGGTAATTCTGATCCATCTTTAGCAATTGGTACAATATCTCCTACTTTCACATTAGGTGCTCCTGTCACAATTTGTACCAGTTCTCCTCCAAGATCCACTTTAGTTACCACTAATTTATCTGCATCTGGATGTTTTTCAATTTCTAAAATCTTTCCTACTACTACATTTTTTATATCATTCCCTTTTTGTTCAATGGTTTCCACTTTTGAACCTGTCATTGTTAAAATATCTCCTAATGTAGTAGGATCTACTTCTATATCACTATATTCTCTTAACCATTCTATACTTGCTTTCATAATCTTTTCCCTTTCTTTTTTATCCTTATTCTTTTTTATCCCTTATTAAAATTGTTTCAAAAATCGAACATCATTTTCAAATAATAGTCGCATATCTTCAATGCCAAATTTTGCCATAGCAATTCTTTCTACTCCAAATCCAAAAGCAAATCCGGAATATACCTCTGGATCAATTCCACAATATTTTAAAACATTTGGATGAACCATACCACAACCTAACAATTCAATCCATCCTTCTCCTTTGCATACTCTACATCCTTTTCCTCCACATACAAAACAAGATACATCTGCTTCTGCACTTGGTTCTGTAAATGGAAAATGATGTGGACGAAATCTAATTTTTGTATTTTCTCCTAAACATTTTTTAGCAAACCATTCTAATGTTCCCTTTAAGTCCGTCATGGCTATATTTTTGTCCACTACTAATCCTTCTATTTGATGAAAAACTGGTGAATGAGTTGCATCTACACTATCAGAACGATAAACCGCTCCTGGACAAATAATTTTAATGGGGGGTTTTTGTGTTTCCATCACTCTTGCTTGCACAGGAGATGTTTGACTTCTTAATACAATTTCATCTGTAATATAAAAAGTATCTTGTACATCTCTTGCTGGATGATCAGGTGGTGTATTTAATTTATCAAAATTATAAATGGCTTTTTCTACCTCTGGTCCATCTGCTATTTGATAGCCCATACCCAAAAAGATTTCTTCTACTTCCTGGATAATTTGTGTAATTGGATGTAAAGAACCTAATTTTACTTTTTTACTTGGTTCTGTTACATCAATATTTTCGGTTTCTAATTTTTTTTGTAGTTCTTTTCTTTTAAATTCCTTTTCTTTTTCTTGAATCAAAACTTCTAACTCATCTCTTACTTCATTTACTAAGCTTCCAATAATCGGTCTTTCTTCTGGACTTAAATTCCCCATTCCTCTTAATACTACTGTTAATTCTCCTTTTTTTCCTAAATATTTTACTCTTACCTCATTTAATTCTTTTTCTTCTTTACATTCTATGATTTCCTTTTTCGAATTTTCTCTTAGTTTTGCAATTTTTTCTTTCATATTATCATATCCTTTCTTTTTATTTTTTCATTCCAAAAAGCCATCTCATCCTTTTTAGGACGAAATGGCTTTTTCATTCGTGGTACCACCTAAATTTATTAGTTCTATAACTAACCTCTTATCGTGTTAACGGTTCGAACCGCTTTTTCCTACTTGAGTCTATTTTGCTTGTTCAGAAAAAGACCTAAAAAGTGAAATTTCAATAACGGATAGGAGATGACTCTCAGCCTTGTTCATCTTCTCTTTGCCTATTTTCCCCCTTACTTACTTTGCTTTTTAATTTGTTTTATTTTTTTATTTGTTTTCTATTGTAACATATTTTATAAGCCTTTTCAAGTAATTTTCTTCTAATTTTATGATTTTATTTTTTCGTAAGTTACATAATCATATTCTAATCTGCTATTTTCATCTTTTGGGCCTTTTTCTCTACTAGTTTCTTTCCATATTTCTGGATCAATCCTAGGGAAAAAACTATCTCCCTCAAATTCTTCCTTGATTTCTGTTACATACATCTTGGTTACATATGGCATTAATAAGCCATAGATCATGGCTCCTCCAATAACAAAGTTCTCTTTTTCCTCTTCTATATATTCTTGTATTTCTAGCATAGAATGTACAACTGATACCTGTTCGTCTTTTACTTTAAATTCAGGATTTTGGCTAAAAACTATATGTTTTCTATTTGGCAATACTCTTCCTAAAGATTCAAAAGTTTTTCTTCCCATAATTATTGTATGTCCTGTTGTCAATTCTTTAAAATGTTGTAAATCTGCTGGTAATTTCCATACCAGCTTGTTGTCTTTTCCAATAATATTATTTTTTGCTTTTGCAACTACGATACTTAACATCTTTTTCCCTTCCTTTTTCTTTTCCTATTTTTCCTTATTCTGCTACTGGTATTTTTCCTAATTTAATCGTTTTATTATAATCATAACCTTGTACTTCTAAATCCTCTGGTTTAAAATCATAAAAGTTCTTTGTTGGATTCTTTATCACTAATTGGGGATGTACTTCCATGCTTTCTGCTTCTAATAATTTCTTTACCAACGGAATATGTCTATCATAAATATGACAATCTCCAATGTTATGGGTTAAAGTTCCCACTTCCAAATCAGTTATTTGGGCAAACATATATTGTAATGCTGCATATTGCATTACATTCCATCCATTTGCTGCCAACATATCTTGGGAACGTTGATTTAAAATCAAATGTAATTTTCCTTGCTTTACTAGCCATTGTGTACTATATAAGCATGGCTCTAATCCCATATCTTTCAATTCTTCATGATTAAATAGATTGGTTACAATTCTACGACTAGATGGATCCTTTTTTAATAGATATAATACATAGTCTACTTGATCCATTTCTTGCATTCCTTCTTTGGTTTTAAATGTATATTTTTTTCCCATTTGATAGCCATAGGCTTTCCCTATACTTCCTTCTTCATCAGCCCATTGATCCCATATATGAGAATTTAAATCTTTTATTTGATTTGATTTTTTTTGCCAAATCCATAACACTTCATCTACTGCTTTTTTAAAAGTATTGGTATTATTTCGTATGGTTATCATTGGAAATTCTTTTCCCACATCATATTTATTGGATACTCCTACAATAGATACATAATTCGCTTCTGTTCCATCTTCCCATCTAGTGCGGACATGAGTTCCTTCAGAAGAAATTCCATTTTCAATAATTTCTTTGCATGTTTCTATAAAATGTCGATCTGCTTGTGTCATTTTGCTTCCTCCTTTTATTCCATTTTTTCCAAGTATACCACATTCTATTTTAAATTTCTACTTTTTTCTTCTTGTTTTTTATTTTATTCTTCTTCCCATTTTGGGACATATTCTTCTTCATGTTCTCCCAATTCTTGTATATATCCATTTTCCCATTGTAATTCTTCTATATAATCTTCTATTTCTTGCCATTCTTCTTGGGTTAATTTTCGCTGTAATTTTTCGATTCCTTTGGCTTGATAGGTTGGAAAATATTGTGCCATAACACTAATAAGGATCTCTTTTGGTAAATTTTCCTTGATCCATTTTAAGACTTTTTTGCTATTTTCTATATAATTGGGTAAAACCAAATGCCTTATCATAACTCCTTTTTCCATCATTCCATTTTCTTTCCATTTAGGAGATCCTACTTGTCGAATCATTTCTTTGATGGCATTGGTTGCCACTTCAAAATAATTGCTTACTTTTGAGTACCTTTCTCCTAACTCATTTTCTGCATATTTTAAATCTGGTAAATAGATATCAATATATCCTTCTAGTAATTTTATAGTTTCTATTTTTTCATATCCATTGGTATTATATAAAATAGGAAGTGTCAATCCTTTCTGTTTGGCCATTTTTATCGCTTCGATAATAGGTAACACATAACTTGTAGGAGTGACTAAATTAATATTCTCTACGCCATTTTCTTGTTGTTTTAAAAAGATATTGGCTAACTCCTCTACACTAATTTCTCTTCCCTTTCCTAATTGACTAATTTCATAGTTTTGACAATAGACACAATTTAAATTACAGTTTGAAAAAAATATAGTTCCTGATCCATTGTTTCCACTAATACACGGTTCTTCAAAATAATGTGTACAATATAATGCGATTTTTACTTTATTGCTAGCTTTACACCTTCCCACTTCGCCTAAATTTCGATTGGTTTTACATTCATGTGGACACAAATTGCATTTTTCTAATGTTAGCATTTCCTACTCCTTTTTCTATTCCTATTCTTGATAAACTCTTTTTACATACAATTTTTCATTTTGTGCCTTTAAAATAATTTTCTTTTTACTAAATCGATCCTTATTTTCTTTGACTAATTCCTTGGCTTTCTCTTCTTCTTTTTCTGCCATTCTTCCCATTTCTTCTCCTGTTAAATTTTTTATAATAATTGTATCTTGATCTTCTGTTACAAGAGAATAATCTTCTAAATATTCTATAATTTCTACTTCATATCCATCCTTTATTTTTTCTATTTTGCTTAACAAAAAGGCTTCTTCTTCTTTATCCATTCCCATTCCAACCGCAAAATATTGTTGCTTTTCTTCATCTAAAAAAATATATTCGGTTCCCTCTTTTGGGAAATCCTTGTGAAAGTTTTCTCCAAACATTTCTTTTGCCTTTTGTTGTATTTCCTCATAAGTAAATTCATATTCTTCGACATTCTTTTTGACTACTTCCCAAATCCAATTTTCATTTGCTTGATTAATGTCTTCAAAACAAGGCAAAGATTCTTCTGTGATTTCTCTCCACATATAAATTTGATGGATATATTTTTCAATTGCTTCAATTTCTTCTATTTTTATTTCCTCTTGTTTTACCGTGCTTTTTTGATATCCTATTATTCCTACTAAAGCAATCAATAGAACTACTATGATAGTAACTAATTTTTTCATTTTTGTTTTCTCCCCTTTTCGCTTTTGTGTTTTTTTCTTATTCTATCATATTTCTATTTTTTTTACCACTCCATGACTACTTTAAATAAATCTCCATCAATATAAATATGAAAAATTCCTCCTTGCAATTCTGTCAAACTTTTAGCAATGGATAGTCCTAGTCCGCTTCCTTCAGTATATCTAGCTTTATCTCCTCTTACAAATCTTTGCATTAATTCCTCACTACTAATATTTAATTTTTCCTTTGATATGTTTTTAATACTCATTTCTATTTTGCTTTTCTCTTTTTTCATGTCTATATATACTCTTGAATTTTCTAATGCATATTTGGTAACATTGCTAAAAATATTTTCTATCACACGATACAAATATCGATTATCTGCTCTTATTTTTATCTCTTCTTTTGGCATTTTACATTCTATTTGCAATCCTTTTTCTTTAAATCGATCTTCGAACTCTCCTATACTTTGGTGAATCAATTCTTTTAAATTAATTTCTTCTATCTGTAATTGTACATTACCAGAAGATACTTTTGATGCTTCTACTAAATCTTCTGTCAATTTTTTCAATCTTTGGGATTTCATATCCAAAATTTTGACATATTCTTTTACTTTTTCATTTTGCAATTCTTCTTTTTTCAATAAATCTACATAGTTAATAATAGAAGTTAATGGTGTTTTGATATCATGGGATACATTGGTAATCAATTCTGTTTTTAATCTTTCTGATTTCAAGCTTTCTTCAATTGCATTAGAAAATCCTCCAGCAATATCATTCACATAAATTGCCATCTCTTTTAAAATCCCTTGTAATTCACTATCATCAATATAAACATTATTATTTCCTTGATAAATTTTTCCTAATGCTTCTTTTATTTCTTCTTGTCTTCCGAATATATTGTCTTATTTTATAATAGACAAAAACCCAAAATATTAGCAAAATAAGGAATGCCATTCCATTGGCAAAGAAGGTAGCAAGTCCTATGCTGATCATGACAAATCCCCAATAGTACCAAAATACTTTTTTGCTCGTTGGTTTTTTGTTACTATATTTCTTTAACTTTTGGTAAACCCATTTTCCGATTTGATAGGTTGCAAAACTCTTCCAAAAAGTTCTGGATTTGATCCTTTTAATAGTAGTAATTCCCCATATTGCACAAATGGTATATCCAATCAGATAGGCAATTAGATCTGCTATGATTACTACTGTTTGTAAATAAATATCAAAAAAATTAACCATAAATGCTAACACCATTGTTAACATTCCAAAACTAATCATACAAACGATTTCATATGGTAATTTGTCAAAGGTATTGCAAGTAATTCCTTCTTTTCCCTTTTTATGACCAATTGCCCAAAATAGATAAATTGCAATGATTACTAATCCCATCAAACTAATAATGGAACTATAAAAAGGCAATTGTTTGTGCTGTAACATAAAATCGCAAATGTTTCTATTCCATAGAAAGTTACTTGATAAGATGGATTCATCTTCCTGATAAAAACTATAAATATCATAGTCTTTCCATTCTGTTTTTTGTTCTTCTGATCCATAATACTGAACCTGATTATAATTATAATTATATTTAATATTATCTTGGTTAATATAGTTTAAATTAGTTTCAATTTTCCCATTAATGAGATTCCAATATACATTTTTCGTCTCTTTTTGCATCGAATTGATGGTTTCTTCATAATTGTTACTTTTTATGTTGGTAAATTTTTTTTGTGTTTCTTTTTCTACAATAATATAATAAATATAATTTCCTATTTCCCCTTCATTATAATAAATTCTTTGATCAGAATAATAGTAAGAATTTCCTTTCTCATCTTCCAATTCTATAAATTTATCTTCTCTTCTAACTGTTTGACAATCATATAGTGTTCGAATAAAAAAATATAAATAATTGTTCGCAAAGTTTTCTGTTTGCACATAAGCGTTTTCTTCTTTTTTGCTTCTACGTAAATAAGTAAAATGGAATAGACTTAACATAAGAATTGCCACTAATATTGGGATTAAAATGTAACATATTATTTTTAAGATTCCTGATTTTCTTAGTTTTTCCATATTTCCCTCCTTAAAAAGATTAGAAAAATCTTCTCTACTCTTTCTTTTCAATTTTGTAACCTACTCCCCAGATTACTTTTAAATACTTAGGATCTTTTGGATTGATTTCTATTTTTTCTCTTATGTGTCTAATATGAACAGCAATGATGTTTTCAGCTCCAAACCCTTCTTCTTTCCATACATTTTCATAAATTTCTGGAATAGAATATACTTTTCCTTTGTTTTCTAATAAAAATTTTAGAATATTGTATTCTGTCGCTGTTAATTTTACTTCTTTTCCATCTACTATTACTTCTTTTGTTTCATCATTTATGATCAATTGTCCTGTTTGATAAATTTTATGGTTATTTTTATTTTCTAAAGAGCCTAAACTTACATATCTTCTCAAATTAGAATTCACTCTTGCAATTAATTCTAATGGATTAAATGGTTTGGTGATATAATCATCTGCCCCTGCATTCAATCCTCCTATTTTATCATAATCTTCTGATTTGGCAGATAATAAAATTACTGGTATTACTTTACTTTTTCTAATTTCTTCTAAAGTTTCTAGACCATCTTTTTCTGGCATCATGATGTCTAAGATAATGAGATGAATTTCATTTTCTTCTACCATTTTTATGGCTTGTTTTCCATTATAGGCTTTTAAAATATGATACCCTTCTTTTTTTAAATAAATTTCAATGGCTCCCACAATTTCTTTATCATCATCCACCACTAATATATTATACATATTTCATTTCCCCTTTTACTCGTATTATACCATATTTTTTATGAAGAAAAAATAGAGAAAATATTAATTTTCTCTTAAACTCCTACTCTTTCTATATGAATCCATCTTATTTTTTGAAAAGAATATTCTGCTATTGCTTTATTGAAAGCATCTAATGTATGACAAGCAATTTTAATCCCTTTTAGGGAAAACTTATTTTCAATTTTCGTAATAACAAGAGTATGTTCAAATTTTTGCCCATCAAAAGATAATTGTGCCATATCTCCTATTTCAATTCCATTTTGTGTCGTTTCAATGGCTTGTGGACCAATTCCTTTATTTCGGATTAAAAATTGATATAAATATTCTACTCCACTCCAAGATGGAGATTTATCATTTCCATTATGATAATACCATCCAAAATCTTGTGTATGATTCATTATTTTACTTCCTGCATACATACATTGAGAAGCAAAATTAGTACAATCCCCTCCTACCATGTCGAAATTATAATACTCTGGATTCCTTGAAAGAGCCCACTTTCTTGCATATTCTATAACATTTTTTCGATTATAATCTTTTCCTCTCATTTTTTCTCCCTCCCTTTCTATTTTATTCATGTGAAAAAAGAAACGTCCCCATTGCACATGAATAAAATAGATAAATTGACTTTTTACAATAAAATTTATATAATAATGTCATCGTTTGTAACTATTTGATATTATAAGACCAAAGTAAGGAGGAAAAATCTATGGAATGGCCTAGTGTAAATGTACGGGAAGGAAAATTGGAAGATTTCAACTTTACACTTATTCAGAAAGGAGTGGAAAATTGTAAAATCAAAGAAATAGTCATGTTAGATGTGCCCTATGAAGATGTCACATATAATAAAGACTATGTACCATTAACTGTTACTTGTGAGGAGCCAGATTTTGATGCAATAGATCCTGAGCCAATTACTATCTTGTTTAGCAAAGTCTCTCCGTTGGAGTATAACGCTCCACGATATACTTCAACTTATAAATTAGCATCTACTGAATCCGTTAGCAATGCTGATTTATTTGTATCAGAAGAAGTATTGACAAGGATCTACAATAATATGCTTGAAGATTTTGAACATTTAGAATTACTTAAAGTAGAATCCAAAGAAGAAATGGACGAATTATCTTATCAGATTTTTTTACAGGATGTATATAGGGTAAGTCAATGTTTAACTTGTAGAAATGTTTGGGATACTCCTTATGTAAATCTAAAGTTAGGAAAGCTTCAATTATTTAAATTCAAACTTTGGAAATGCAATGAAGTAGATTGTAGTCCAAAAACAACAATTAAGGAAATAATGATAATAAATTCTCTTGATCTTATCTCTTATAACAAAACTGATATTCCTCTGATAGTAACATATGAGCTAGAAAAATATGGAATTGTGTATGTTTTATTTTCTAAAGTAGCAAATTTAAAATTTGATTCTAAAACTGCTTGGAAAAAACGAAATATTCTCAAAATAGTGACGTCTGAAAAAAATGAATTTGGAGGTGGTATAGCAATAGAAACTCTTACAAAAATGTTCCAAAATGTATTAGAAGAAATTTAATGATTATTATAATTTTCTAAAATCTCCATTATATCAACAATTCTCAAGTAAAATATTGAAAAAATTCAATGCCTTACTTCTTTACAATATCAATTCTCAAGTGAAGCACTAAAATTATAGTGCTTTATTTCTTTTTTACACAAAAGTTCGTTTTCATAATTTATGATCAAATAATATATCAATATAGTTTAATAAAAAAGCTGTTATCTTAAAAATAACAACTTTTTATTTTCTTTATCATTCTCATGTGAAAAAAGAAACGTCCCCATTGCACATTATGCAGTTTCTTTTTCATCTTGCCCATTTGGCACTTGTCTTTTCTTTTTTACAATTGGCTTTCTTACTGTTTTTTCTTCATTGATCACAATTTGTGGTTCTACTCCCTCTAAAACCGTTTCTTTTGTTATGGTACATTTCTCAATACTAGGGTTAGATGGGATTTCATACATAATGTCACGCATAATTTCTTCAATAATAGAACGAAGCCCTCTTGCTCCCGTTTTTCTTTCAATAGCTTTTTCCACAATTGCCCTAATTGCCTCTTCATCAAAAACTAATTCTACTCCATCGATTTGGAATAGCTTTTGGTATTGTTTTATCAAAGCATTTTTTGGCTCGATTAATATTTTTATGAAAGCTTCTTGATCCAATTCTTTTAAAGTTGCAATAATTGGCAATCTTCCTATAAATTCTGGAATTAAGCCAAATTTAAGTAAATCTTGAGGTAATAATTCTTGAAAAACTTCATATTGTTTCATTTCTTTTTTGCTTTTAATTTGGCTTCCAAATCCTATTGCCTTTTCTCCTGTTCTATTTTTAATAATATCCTCTAATCCTTCAAATGCTCCTCCACAAATAATTAATATATTTTCTGTATTAATTTGAAGTAATTCTTGATTTGGATGTTTTCTTCCCCCCTGTGGCGGTACTGATGCAATTGTTCCTTCTATGATTTTTAACAAGGCTTGTTGTACTCCTTCTCCGGCTTACGTCTCTTGTAATTGATGGATTCTCAGACTTTCTTGTTATTTTATCAATTTCATCAATATAAATAATTCCCTTTTCTGCTTTTTCAATGTCCCCATCTGCTGCTTGAATTAACTTTAATAAGATGTTTTCCACATCTTCTCCCACATATCCAGCCTCTGTTAAAGTCGTAGCATCTGCAATGGCAAATGGTACATTTAAAATTTTTGCCAAAGTTCTTGCTAATAAAGTTTTTCCACATCCAGTTGGTCCTAATAATAAAATATTACTTTTTTGAATTTCCACCTCATCTTTGGAAGAATTTTCTTCATGCGCTACTCTTTTATAGTGATTATAAACAGCAACAGATAAAGTTTTCTTTGCCTCATCTTGCCCTATGACATAATCATCTAATATTTTTTTGATTTCTTTTGGACTTGGAATTTCCTTTAATTCATTTAATGTATATCCTGTCTTTTCATCTTCATACATTTCTGCTTCTATAATACTATTACAAAGTTCTACACATTCATCACAAATATATACCCCTGGACCAGCTACTATTTTTTTTACATTTTCCTGTGCTTTTCCACAAAAAGAACATCTTACGCTTTTTGGTATATCATTTTTCGCCATCTTTGTCTTCTCCTTTTCTAATATTCTGCCATCAATATTTCTTATTCATCCATTTATTTTCTTTTATCCATAATCCCATCAATTAACCCATATTTCAATGCTTCTTCAGCTGTCATATAGTTATCTCTTTCTGTATCATTTTGGATTGTTTCAATACTTTGCCCTGTTCGATCACTTAAAAACTTATTCAATTTTTCTCTTGTTTTTACTAAGTGATCTGCATGAATTTTAACTTCTGTTGCTTGCCCAGAAATTCCTCCTCCTCCAATTAATGGTTGATGGATTAAAATTTCAGCATTGGGAGTAGCAAATCTTTTTCCTTTTTCACCAGCCGCTAAAAGAGCTGCCCCCATACTTGCTGCCATTCCCACACAAATGGTAGATACTGGACATTTGATATAATTCATGGTATCAATTATTCCCATTCCATCAGTAATAGATCCTCCTGGTGAATTAATGTATAAATTAATATCTTTGTCTGGATCTTCTGATTCTAAGAATAATAATTGTGCAATAATTAAACTAGATGTAGTTGGATTTACATCTTCTCCCAAAAATATAATTCGATCTTTTAATAATCTTGAAAAAATATCGTAAGATCTTTCTCCTTTACTTGTTTGTTCTACTACATAAGGTACTAAACTGTTTCTTTCTAACATAATTTTCCTCCTTTGATTTATTGTTTTATTTTATTACAAAATTAAATGCAAAATCCAAAAAGCTGAGACTAAAACTTAATCTCTTAATTTTACCCCCAACCTTTGTGTTTCTATTTTTTCATTTTTGCATTTGTAACTAAGAAATCCATCGCTTTTTCTGATGCTAATCCTTCTTTTATATAATTTTTAACATTTTCATTTTTTAAGAATTCTTCATCATTTTCTTTTCCATAGTTCTTAGCCATCTCTTTTAATTTTTCTTCTACTTCTTCCTCAGTAGCTTCTATTTTTTCTGCTTTTATAACTGCTTCTAAAGCTAATCTTGATTTTATTCCTTCGATTGCTTGAGGTTCATACTCCTTTTTCAACTCTTCTTGAGTTTTTCCCATCATTTGAAGATATTGTTCTAATTTTAGTCCTTGATAAGATAATCTTTGTTCCAT
>CASAUJ010000002.1:0-26102 GCA_949118805.1 uncultured Clostridia bacterium
TCTTTCAATATTTTATTTTCAATTTACTTGTGACATATCTATTTTAAACCTATAATTCACTAAAAAAACACATTTAACAAATTATTTTCATAGATTACTTTTCCTAGCATAGATTGTTCTATGCTACTATTTAAAGCATTATCAGGATTCATTTGACCTGGTATTTTTAAAATTAAAAGGATAACACATACGATCAAGACACCTCTTATGATTCCATAAATCATTCCTGTTGTTTTGTTTAGTTGATTTATAATCGGTAACTTCGCAATAGCGTCTGCAAGAGCTGTTACAAATATCAGTGCCACTCTAACCGCTAAAAATAAAACTACCATAACTCCACCTTTTACAATATTAATTGCTAAATTCCTTGCTGTTTCTGGTAAAATCCCACTTTTGGCTGCTTCTATCATTTGGTTGATCTGATTTGTTTCTTCTCCTTCTTCTTTTTTTGACATGACTCCATTTACTTTTTCATAAATTGCATTTTCAATTGCTTCATCTATGCTTGTTCCATTAATAATTAAATTAGCTATTGGCTGATATAAAACAAATGTCACTACAATAGAAATAATAAATGCACATAAACCAATTGCTAATTTAACAAGTCCTTTTCGATAAGCTAAAAATGTTGACAATCCTATGATTGCTATAATAATTAAATCGACTACCATTCCCATTTCTTTTTTTCCTTTCTTTTTTATTATAAATTAATAATTTCAATCCTATCTCGATAAATAATTCCTGCTATACTATCTGATACGACAATGTTAGTAATTTCCTGTTTTGCAATATAACGTTTTACTAGCCATCCATCTGTATTAATAAATTCTATTTCTGTTCCTAAGTTTAAAGCTATCCTATTACCATAAGTATAAATTTCTTTACTCACTGCATTTACTATATATTCTTTTGTTCCCTTATTTTCTATATTTATGATATTAACAATAGAATCTGCTGTGAATAGTCCAGAAGATTTTTCTTCAATTCCGATCACACAATTGTTTAATTCGACTGATTGAAAAATCATCTTTTTGTTTTTATTGTCTATTAAAACAGTGTCTTGTTTATTTTCTATCATATGAATACTATCTGTGTACATACATATTAATTTGTTTTTGTCCTGATACCTAATATTGGTAATTAATTTGTCTGGTTCACTCTGATAAGTGCTTTCTAAAGAGTCTGTTTGATCGGAACTTGCTTTTTCTATTGAAAAAACTTTAATATTAGATTGTATAATAGTTCCTGATGTGTCTACTTCTGCAATAGCTAAATATTTGTTGTCATTGGAAATCGCTATATCCGCTGTTCTTGTAGAAGATAAATAAGTTTTGAATAAGGGAACTCCTTCTGGATTATACATAGCAATTATTGTTTTGTAACTAGTATCTGTTATGACAATTGCTACATATCCATTTTTGTTTACATGCACCTGTGAAATGTTTCCTTCTATTTCTGTTTCCCAAGTTATTTCTTTATCAGTTATGAAATATACTTTTTTTCCTTTTTTTTCTGCTATTACTAAAAATCGATTGGCAGAATTAAAAATTGGATTGGATATTTCTATTTCTAATGTTTTTTCTATATTCCCCATACTACCATAAATAGTAAATTTATTTTTATTTTGTACTCCTATGTATTTACTGAAAGCATGAATATTAGCATTTTCGTTTTCTTTTAATTCAATGGTACTTACCTTATCTTGCATTACTTCTTTTTGAAATATGTTTTTGTCAATCCATTCTCTGACTTCCCTATTGCTATAATAAACTACTATCATAGTGATAAAAGTAGCTACTAAAATGGTCACTATGATACTGATTGTGATAGTTTTTCGATTTATTCTTTCTTTCCAATCTTCTTTCATTTTTTTCTCCTTGTTTTCTCTTTTGCCTCCCCTATTCGGATCCATTTTTATCTGTTATTATTCTACTATACGTGAAAAGAAAAAGCAAGTAAAAACTTGCTTTATTTGATCTCTTATTCTAGGTTTTCCATACATTTCTTACGCCTTATGGGAAAAAGTATTTTTAGCTAAATTTCTTATGTTTGCTTCTGTTTTTAATAACGATATCGTTCCTGTTATCTTTATCAAATTGGCTGATAATAATTCATTAATAAGTTATCTGTAACTCACCATGTTTGAACAGCCACCTCAAACTGACACGCATACTCCTCTAACTGGGGATTTTAAAGAGCGTCCTTCAAATCCCTATTAACTTTAAAATTTGTAAAATTCCTAAATACCCAAAAATTGGATAGAGTGTGTTTATTAAGTTAGAAAATCCGATTTTTGATACTAAAACAGAGGTTATACATATAACAATTGCAATTTGTGTATTGTTTTTTTTATTTTTTGCTACGTTTTGTAAGAAACTAGTTCCTAAAGAAATGGCAGTGGTAAAAATGGATCCTAAGATGATGAATCCATAACCATATCGCAATATAGGAAATTGATTGGATATTGCGTAAACAGCTGGCATTTCTAATTTTGAAATGTCTACCTCTACTTTTACTAATAATAAAAATACAATAACAGATAAAGTGAGAATAATTATTGTACTAAGTATTGCAATTTTAAAAATTTGCTTTTTGTTTTGTATATAATTTTTTAAGGTAAGTAATACTGGGATTAATAAAATGCTGTTGTAACTACTATATAAAACAGCACTCAGAATAAAATTAGAAGAATTGGTTGCTATGGTATAGTTTTTTAATTCTCCTAATGGAAGCGTTTTTAAATTGACAATTCCCACTACGAATAAAAAAGTGATTAAAATTGGTACTAATAGTTCATTGACTTTTACGACTCCTTTTACGCTTGTCATAAAAATTATAAAACTCATAATAGCAAGAAAAATGCTCCCTACCATGGAATTGATTCCTAGTTCCTGTTCAAAATAGGCTCCAAATCCTGCTATCATAATAAAAAATGTAATTAAGATAAATCCATTGATTATTCCATTAATTGTTGATTTTACAATTCCTTTCTTTTTTATTAAAACATCCAAAAAATCTTTGTAAGTATTTACCCCATACTGATCTACTATTTGAAATGTCTGAAAGGTTACTAATCCGATGATAAAGGCAGATATCAATAATCCTATTATCCCTTTTATTCCATAGGTAAAGAAGAACAGATACACTTCTTGCCCTGAGGCAAAACCTGCTCCCACCATTGTTCCTATTATTACAAATACCACTTTTAAAATATTTTTTTTCATAGAAAAAACCCCATATTATTTTATGGGGTTTTTTAATTTTTATTCGAGATTAACGAAAAAGGATTTTTAATCAATTGTTTATTTTTTTCTTCTTCTAAGTTGCCAAATGATAATTCCAATTAAAATAATCACAACTGGTAAAGCGAATATGATAAGCATAATTATGGTATTTTGTTGTTCTGTTACGGTATAATTTACAGCTTCATAGTTTTTACGTATTGTCATAGTATCTTCTCTTTCGTTTAAATACGCAATTGAGTTTAAGATTAAATCTTTATTGTTATATAAATTAACAGTTGACATCGTATAGCCATTTATTTGTACTTGCATATCCATCGCAAATAACTCATTTCCATAAATAATTAGTTTTGATGTTTTTCCTTCTTCTATTGTTTTGGTGGCAATTGCTGCGATTGTGTAACTTCCTTGTTCGCTATCTGTTGCTGTTCTATTAGGTGAAGTTTGCCCTTTTAAATCGGTTCTAACAAATGCTTGCTCTGTTGTGCTAGCTAATGCTTCATATTTTACATTTAATTCTTCTTGTTTTTCTTCATTCCATGTAATTTTAGCACAGTCTACTAGACATAGATTCATTGTCATATTTAATTTTTGTGTTAAACTTGTACTTTGTACTTCTTCTATAATGAAATCTGGATATCCTGCCACCATATTAGCAGCACTTCCTTCAAATATAACTCCTTTTTCAATGGTAATACCATATTCATCCAATACTTTTTGGAAATTTGTCAAATTGATATCATTAATGTTTGGTCCACACATTAATAGCATTTCTCCACCCTTTTTGATGTAATCAATGATCTTGTCTTTTTCTTGTTCTGTTATATCTTCTCTTAATGTAGAAATAATCAAGCAATCACAGTCCTCTGGAATTCCTCCTTTTGCTAATATATCTAGATTTTCTACTTCATTTGCTTCATTCTCCATAGCCTGTATAATGGTTGAAAAGTATTGTGAATTATACATAGCATGATTGCTCATAAAATATATTTTTGATCTTTCTTCTGTGATAACATCCATAATAGCATTCGTAATTGCTTCTTCTGTAATGTCAATCTGTTCGTAGGTAGAGTAATCATATGTATATAAATCATATTCTGAAAGAGTTTTTTCATTTTTCCCTGATTTTACAATAATTAATCGATCTGTTGCATTTAATGAATAGGTTTGCATTAAATCGGTTCTTGCAGATAAATCATCTATTCTTTCTACTTTTATATGATTGTTTAGTTCTTTATATCTTTCTGTAAAATTGATAACTGCTGTATAATTACTATAATTAATTAATGTAATCGTAATGTCTTTATCTACATTCCCTATTTTATCTTTTGTTTCTTGTGATAAAGAATAAATTTTGTTTGTTGTACAATCAATTTCTGGTAATACTACATTTTCTAATAAGATATTAATTCCTATATAAATAGCAATAATGATACCTACTAGTACAATGGTTTTGGTTCCATTGATTAACCATTTTTTCTTTAATCCATTTCCAATTTTTTGGAAAACTCTCTTTTTTTCTTGCTTTTCTTTGTCTTTTTTCACTTCTCTCATCTCCTATTTAACCATTTTTCTTCTTTGCATAACGATCATTGTTAAACTGATAAATAATAACCCAAATAATAATAAACTAATACAATTTTCTATTGAAATTACTCCTTGTGCAAAACTAGTATAAAAATTGATTAAGGTAAATCCTGAAAATAGGTTACTAATGTCTGTTAAAAATAAAGATATAATCAAAAAAGCAACCGTAATAATTCCTGCAATAATTTGATTTTCTGTTATGCTAGAGGCAAACATACCAACTGATAATGTAGCAATGCTAATTAAGATAAATCCTAACATAGCAACTAACACTTGACTGATACTTGGCTCTCCAAAGAAAGATACAATAAAATAAAATAGGAAAGAAATAAGTAAGGTAATAAAGATCACACTTAAAGCGGCTAATAATTTTCCCATTACTATTTTAAAAATACTAATTGGTGATGTTAAAAGTAATTGCTCTGTTCCATTTTTTCTTTCTTCTGCAAACATTCTCATTGTTAAAATTGGTACAATAATAATTAAACCATATAAGGCTGTATAATAGTATAATCCACCTAAATCTACGCTCCCTGATGAAAGTGCTGTTAAATAAAAGAATACACTAAAACATAATAGGAATATTCCTATTACAACATATCCAATTGGAGATAAAAAATAGCTTTTTAATTCTTTTTTTAAGATTGCTTTCATTTTATTTCTCTCCTCCTTCTATTAATTTCATAAAGGCATCTTCTAAAGTGGTATCTGCCTTTTTCATTTCGAATATAGTGATGTTTTCTTTTGCAAATTCTGCAAAGATGGCTTTTCTTAAATCACTTTCTCCTTTTGCTTGTATTTCATATTGCTTTGTTCCATCTTCATTTTCTGCTATCAATTTTATTTTCTGGATATCTTTTATTTTTTCTTTCATAGTTTGTATTTTATTTTCTAAGTCTTCTACTGTGACATAAATATTATTGTTATTGGTTACTTTATTCTCTAAATTTTCTGGTGTATCTATTGCTACAATTTTTCCTTTATTGATAATGATTACTTTGTTACAAATTTGGCTTACTTCTGATAAAATATGGGAACTTAGAATAATGGTATGTGTTTTTCCTAATTCCCTAATTAAATTTCTAATTTCTGTAATTTGTTTTGGATCTAATCCTACGGTTGGCTCATCTAAAATTAGTATTTTTGGTTCTCCTACTAAGGCTCCTGCCATACTTACCCTTTGTTTATAACCTCTTGATAGGTTTTTAATTAATTTCTTTTCAACTTCTTTTAATCCTGTTTTTTCTATTATCTTTTCTACTTTTTCTTTTCTTTCCTTTTTGTTTACTTGTTTAATTTCTGCCATATAATTTACAAATTCTCTTACTGTCAAATCTGTATATAATGGTACTCCCTCTGGCATGTATCCAATTGCCTTTTTTGCTTTTTTTGCTTTTTTTAACATATCATATCCATCTACAATAATTTCTCCGCGTTGTTTGTTCAATAAATCCTGTGATCATGTTCATAGTTGTACTTTTTCCTGCTCCATTGGGACCTAGTAATCCAATAATTTCACCCTCTTTAATGGTAAAACTAATGTCTTCTACCGCTATGGCTTTTCCATACTTTTTTGTAACATTCTTTACTTCTATCACAAAAAATTCCTCCTTTATTTCTCTTCTAATCATTCAATCCCTAACATGTTATCACTTTCTTTTTTTCTTGTAAAGCATTTCACACAAAATTTACAATGTACCAATTCCTTTTTCATGTGCAATGGGGACGTTTCTTTTTTCACATTTATGAAGAATAAAAAAACTTTAATATTTTTCTAAAATGTGAAAAAAGAAACGTCCCCATTGCACATGAAAAAAGAATTATTTATTGATCGCTCATACTTTTTTTGTATTTGCATATCTATGGATTAGGAGTGTGCTTATGATGGAATGGTTATACCCTTTTTTAATTACTTTTACTCTTGTCTTTTTTTCTGAATTGGGAGATAAGACTCAACTTTTGGTTTTGTCCTTCTCCACTAAAAATAAAACAAAACATATTCTTTTAGGGGTTGCACTTGGTACTTTTCTTAGTCATGGAATCGCCATTTTATTTGGTAGTAAAGTGGCTTGTTTTTCGAGTGAATCTTTTCAGTTTTATTTAAAACTCTTTACTTATACTTCTTTTGTCCTATTTGGTATGATTGGGTTCTTTCCTATGTTTTTTAAAAAAACTACTTCTTCTGATGAAACTAATTCTCATAAGCTTAAGTTATTAGAAAAGTTTTCTCATAAAAAGCGAAATTGTATCTTAATGGTTGCTTTTTGTATTTTAGTTGGTGAATTAGGAGACAAAACTTTTCTTGCTTCTTTAAGTTTAGGAATTTCTTATCCTAATTTTAGGTTTTCTTTACTTTTAGGATCTATTTGTGGTATGGTTACTAGTAATTTTATTGCTATTTTTTGTGGTAAATTAATTGGTAGCCATTTGAACCAAGGTTTGCTTGAATTTCTTTCTAATTTTCTTTTTCTTGTTTTTGGAATTTTAGGTTTTCTTCATATTATTTTGTAATTTTTTCAATTTTCGCTTGAAATTACCTTGACACTTTACTTTTTTTATGTTATTATAATGATTGTTATTTATCATGGGTCAGTAGCTCAGTTGGATAGAGCACAGGCCTTCTAAGCCTGGGGTCGGGGGTTCGAATCCCTCCTGGCTCACCAGAAGCAATTTTCGTGGAACTTTTTTGAAGTCTTAATATAACTTGATTTTAAGACTATAAAAATTTTGATGAACACAAAAATCTTATTCCAACTCTTAAGAGTTGAAACTTTTTTTGACTAACCTACATTAGTCGTTGAGCACATTTCTTGATGGCACTTGCAAATTATGTAAAATTATTGTATAATATAGTTAACATTCGTGGGTACAGCGAAATATAACAAATGTACCATTTTAGTATAGAATGCTGATATTTTAGTATTCTGCTAAAAGGATAAGGAGACTATCATGAAACGGTATTTTGCATTAGTATTAATGGTTGTGCTGCTTGCATTTAGTTTAACTGGATGCATGGAAGTAGAAACTGTTCCTGAGGAGAAGAACTTAGAGGTTCTTAATCCTCTTAAAGGAAGCACCTTGGAGAAAACGCACGAAATCGAAGGGCTTGAATTCATAACTACCTACAATACAGGTGATTATGATTTAAGTAGATGGAGAATAACAGACTCCAAAGTAATCAATATGACGGCGGAAGTTACAAATGTTCCAGAAGGTGCAACAGTATTAATTGAGCATGTTCACATAGACATGTCTCTAAAATCTACTAATCCACAACTTGACGGTCTTTCACAAGACTATATGGATGATTCCTACCATGGAACATCGCAGGATGGCTTTTTTATAAGCGACAAATACCAGTATCAGAACAAATTTGCTGTAGAAGGTTTCAGCAAAGATTTAATTGACGGATGGATGTTTGTATGCGGTTCTTATGGGGCTGGCTCCATAACTCAGAAAAGACTTACTGAAAAAAACTTAGTACAGTATGGTAATGTATATGCTAATAAAATGCAAGTAGTTTATGATGTACTTGTTAAATATGCAGATGAAGACTTTTACCATGTTGTATCGGTTTTGGATGAATTTCTTATACCTGTAGAATATGAAGCCGAAAAATCCGAGTAAACGCCATAATTTCAACGTTTCATTGCCCAGTCAGCATTTAGCTGGCTGGGCATTATCAATGAAAAATGATTTTTTTATTTTGGAATATTATAAAAAAGTTTTTATTTTTTAACTATTGTAATATTTATTGTTTTATGTTACATTATAAATAGTCAAAAGACAAGTTTGCAAATATAATTCTTGCAAACTATTGATATGGCTATAATTAAGAGTTGAAAATAGATATTTTTTGTCCTACCGATTTCGCAAACGTGTCTAGTTAGGGCACCACGATATTCTTATCCGAACCCTTGAAAAGGGTTGATAAATCAATTTTTTCCTTATAGACTTCGACCGTCGATAAGGATATTTTTTGCTTTGAAACTAAAAAACAAAAGATATTATCAATTACTTACTGATAATATCTTTATTTTTTATATAATTATCAATCTTATTTATCATATCTATATCATTCTCATACTCAATAAAATCATTCGTAATAAATTTTAATGATGAGCTTATCTGTACTCCTTTTTTATAGATACACAATATTGGTGTTTTTGCATAATCTGCCCATCCTAATTCAATTCCTTGACCTGTTGCTGGTAATGATACTTCTGCTATTATTAAATCATACTTTGAAATAACATCTTTTGTATTTATTACTTTATTGTTATCATCATGTGGAAAAAAGAATGTATTTCTTTTTTTCAGATATGATTTTTTTATTGGATTATAAATCTTATTTATATAGTCATACTTACTTGAATGTGAAATATATATTTTCATAATCTAGTTCCCTTCTTCCATTTCTTTTTTATTACATTATATCAATATTTTTAATAAATAGGCAAGGAGAAAAGCTCCGATAACACTATAAATACTTTTTTTTGGATTGGTATATAAGATACCAATTGTTGCAAAAAACAATAAGGTATCTAGGATACTTCTAAAATCAAGATACCACATTCCAATTCCAAAGGAAGATAATATCATTACTGCTAAAATCCCTATATTTAGGAGGCATGATATTTTTCCTTTCCCTCTTGCATACCAACAAAAAAAGGCAAGGATTGGCGTGATTAAGGTAATTATATACCAAACCATCATATAACTTGCTGGATTAAATCCACTAAATAGTACTGTATATAAATGATAACTTGTATTCATTCCAATAAAAAATAGAAACACATTTAAACTTGCTCGTAAAGGTGTTTCACTAAATACAGAAATCGTCACTGCTATCCATATCCATATTCCAAATAAACTAAAAACATTTCTTAGATCCATAATCCCTAATAAATACTGCCACCATATAGTATCATTTATTGACATAGTATCTAACCATTTAGAGAAAATTCCTAATGTAATTCCTAACATTAATATTAGGGTAGTGTTTATTATTTTTTTTGCCATTTTACTATTTTTTTTAGGTTCTCTTATTTGTTTTAATCGATTTTCCATTTCCTATCACTCTTTCGATTTTATTTATTGGATTGTTTACTCCATTTTTTTCTTCTTTTTAATCGGATGAACTATTATCCGTATTTAGTGCTGAAAGTGTTGCTAAGGTATCTCCGAAGTTGATTGAAAAAGGCAGATAAAATATTTAATTCTTCTTGTGTTTTATCTTTTGCAATCGTACAAGCTAATATAGAAATAAAAGTTATAAATTCACAGTTTTGCATGATTTTTTTACCTCTTAAAACTATTATATGTTTAATTATTACTCCTATATTTCAAATAAAAAAATTTAAGTTGTTCCCCAGAATTTTTTCTTCTTTTTTTCTTCTTCTTGCTTTTCTAGTCGATCTAATTCTAATTGTGATAACTCTTTTACAGCATAATAATCACCATAACTAATACATGCTATAATTTTTTTTAGGAAAGTTTTATATTCTTCTTCCTCTATCATATTTCTACATCCCTTTTTTATTTTTCGTTTATTAAAATATTTTTTAGTTTATCGTTCATACTATTAGTGTTACTTTTCTTTTTGCTCATAGTATCACATTTGACTTATAAATTCAAGTATTTTCTCTAAATTTATTCCGAATGAATTGTAAGATTGTTACAGTTTTACTATGTTCAACATTTTTTATCATCTTGTTATACTAATATTAATACTTTGGATTGTATGGAGGTACGAAATGGATTCAGTTTCGAAATCTAATATTGATAAAAATTTTGGTAAAATCTTACGAGATTTTCGTATAAAAAATAATTTAACACAAGAGCAATTAGCTGAAAAATTAGGTATCTCCTTAAAATATATTTCTAGAATTGAAAATGGAAATAATGGTGTAAAAACACAAACTTTAATTGATTGTATGAATATTTTAGGAATTTCACCTAATACTATTTATGCACCTTTTATTACAAACAATGAAGTATTGAAAACAATTACACTTTTCGAAAAATTTTCTTCTCTTTCTGATGAGAAAAAAGATTTTATCAATTCTATGATGGATTTATTACAAAACTTAAGCTAGTTTCATCATTCCTATTTATTTTCTAAATTAAAAATATAATAAAAAATTGCTAAAAGGATTTTTTCCTTTTAGCAATTTTTTCTTCTTTATTTAAGCACTCGTTTCTTAATGAAGATCACTCCAGCTATTAAAATTCCTAATGAACTAATTAGCAATAAGGTATATCCTATATAATCTCTGTTTTCACCAGTTGCTGGTGTAATGATTGTGGTTTCTGCCATACTATCATCTATTTCTGTTTTTCCTTTTCCTGGTACATAGTTACCTGGTATTGATTGTATTGGTTTTGATCCACCTGTTTTTGTGATTTCTACTATTTCTGTTTCATTATCTAATGAAATTTCATCTGTTGTCGTTAAAATTTTAGAAACGTTTAACATTACCTCTGCTGTTTGTTTTGGTTCTAAGTGATATCCTTTTAAGCTATCGGTATACAATATCGTTTTTTCTTCTATTGTAGTTTCTTCATTGTCATATACTGTAGTTGCTACTAAATCTTTTATTTCGTCTAATGTTTTTACTGTCCATTGTGGATTTTTATTTTTATCAAATGCCCAATCTTTATCTAGGTAATCGATAATTCCTGTTGGAGATATAACGATTGGATTTCCTTCTATTATTCCATATTTATAGTAATTTTCTGATAGATAGTCTACTTCACTTAAGTTTGTTGCTTTTATTTCATATCCCACTTCAATCATACATCCTTGTATTAATTCATTATCAAGTTCTAATCGAATAAATCCGTTTTTTGGATCGATGGATTGACTTGGTGGCATATAAGTAATATTATTTCTGTCTCCTGTGATAACCCTGTTTCCATTCGCATCTTCATCAATGGTTAGATTTGCAATTACTTGTCCATTTGCCAAGGTTGCTTTTAATGTTTTTATACGTTTATTTAAAGCTAATTCTTGTCTTGCTCTTTCTACAATTCCAAAGTCGATATTAGAAATTCGATAGGTGTATCGATCTCCCATAGAGTATGTTTTTGTATCTTCATATTCTACTCCAATACCCATTGTTGGGGTAGTAGAAGTCATCTTTGTTTTAGTGGTTGCTGTTATTTTATTGGTTAAGTATTTCATTTCTTCGTCAATTTCTAATCTCGTCTGGTAATTATCTATGGCATCACTTAATCTTGTTCCTACATTCTCCTTATACCAGTTCTTATTTTTCATATTTTTATCATATCTCTCTTTGTTGTATACTGTTCCTTTATAATTTTGAACGGTATAAGTTTGATCTCCCCATGTATAGGTTAATGTATAGTCTCCTGGTATAAATCCTGAAACTACAAAGTCTCCATTTTTATCTGTTCTTGCTGTATAACTCTTACCACTTCCTGTATTTTCTGTAAGAATGATATCTACGCCTTCAATTCCTTTTTCTCCATTTTCATAAGCACCACTTCCTTGACGTCTTTCTCCTGTTCTCAATTCTCCTGTTGTTTCATCTAAGAATACTTTACCAGCCATTTCTCTTGCATCTGCTGTTTCTAATAATAAAGATGGTGCTGCATCTGTATCAGCTTCATAAGTTTCTGTATTCCATGGTTCACAGTTTCCTGGATTAGACATTTTATCAATTCCTGCATAGATACTGTTTCCACTATAAATTGAATAAGAATTGATTTCTACCACATTGTCTAGCATTTCTCTTCCATTTAAAATAGCTAAAACTGCTTCTCTACTTAATTTGAATTGTACAAAAATAGATTGTTCGTCTTCATTTGGTCTATCTTTTCTTAAAATAGTATTCGTATTAATGATTACTTTCTTATATCCTTGCTTATTGTAGTTAACTTCTTGATGGTTTATACTTTGTGTGATATTTCCTTTTTCATCTACTGACTTTCCTATATCCACAATACTATATCTTTCATCATAATAATCTACTAAGTTATTAATTTTTGTTGTTAAATTGGTTGATTTATTTCTCATTCTAATTTGATAAGTTACATATACATTTAGTTCTTTACTCTTATCATTTGGATTTTCATAATCATAATCAGATTTATAAATTGCTCTTCTATAAGACATATTTCCATATTTACTTCCATATTTCACACCTACATTAAAGCCATCACCATATTCCCCTGTATTTTTAAATCTTTGTGAATATAGGTAAGTATGTTCATATCCGTTAATGATTAGTCTTACATTTTCTAAGTCTTTTATCACTGCCATCTCTGGTTGTTCTCTTTCATTTAAACCTAAATTAACATACTTAATCTCTGATACTACACCAGGTGTATATTGATCTTTCAAATTATAACCTGCACTAGCAGTGTCTGCTGTAATGATATAAGCGCCTATTGTTTCTTGTTTGATAAATTGCATTGGTGTTTTTAAATAATGCTCTGTATATTTTCCATTGCTACTTAATGTTGATGAATGTTTTTTTGCTTCATAAGTTAAGTCATAATGCTTTTCTCCTTTTGCATTTGTTGTAAATCCAGTGTTTCCACCATTTCCTTCTACTGTTGTAAAGTTTTGATTAAATTCCCCTCTACTACCTACTCCTGTTGCTTTTTCGATTGCTTTTGTTGCTGTTTCTTGTTTTAAATCTTTTTTTGGTACATTGGTATAGGTTAATCCATCATATTCAAATTCTACATAGTAATCTTGTAATTTTTCGGTTAACACCTTTTTAAATAGGTATTCTCCATTTCCATTGTTGATCCCTTTGTATCGATCCAATTTAGCAGTAACTGCTTGAGCAACTACTCCTCCATTGGTTTTATCTTTTAATCTTACAGTTATTCCATTGAATAGTAAGTCATTTATATCACTTTCTGTTGGGGTACAGAATAATCCTGTTTTCTTAGAAGTTTTTCCTGCTTCTTTATCAAGCCATACATAACCAGATAAATCAACATAAATTTGTTTATTCCCTATTTTTTCATTCGTTACTTTTCCTGGCTCTATTATAATCTCCTCTGGTTCTTCTTTGATCTCATATTGCTCATTTGGATTGGTTTTTTCATAAGCTAAGTATTTTCCTGCAATTAAATCTTTGATTGTAATTTCTCCATTTGCATCTGTTGCATATTCCTCTGCTTCTGCTTCAGTATTTACATATTCTATTTTTCTATTAGCTGTTCCACCTCTTATGTATTTTCCTGTTTCTTTGTTTTGAATGATAAATCCTACACCAGGTAATTTGATTTTTTCGTTGTCTTCATTAATTTTGATTATTTTTAATCCTCCTAGCATTGGGATGTCATATGGAAGTTTTGTATGAATTTTAATTGGTTCTTCAATTAACTCTCTTGCAATCATATTTTGAGGTTCTTTTCCTACATATTTTGCTCTATTTCCATATCCACTTGGAATTACTCCATGATGATAATAGAATGTTATTTTTACACCTTTAACTGTTAAATCTGATTGTCCATTTGCTTCAATTTCAGTAATTTTAGTAATACTACTACTAGTTGGTACAGAAATATAGAACACATCACCAGAAGTTATTTCACTCACTCCAAAGAATTTTTCTTGGTTTTTTCCTCCTTCAAATTTACTATATAAAACATCATTAATTGCTACTCCATTTTGGTTTTTTACAGTTATACTTTGCATTTTTCCTGTAAATACCCATTTAAATGGTCCTACTCTCGTATAAGTTTTCCCGTCTTTTTGATAAGCTTCCACACTTTTTTCTGCAATCGTATCTACTACTTCCGTTGAAGTTGTATTTCCATCTCCTAAAGAATTAGCATAAGCTTCAGCTTCATTATATATTCTAGCACCTCTTTTTTGTACATAAGCATCTATTGCATCATTAGCTGAAAAAGTAGAAAGTGGGAGATAATGTCTAGCACCTATAGTGTTCGTCCATGTGTGAAAATATTTCCAAAATGCATTTTGAGCTTCACATCTTATTGGATCTTCATCTGCCACAATTCCAGCTCTTGGTTGGCTTAAAATATAGGCTAAAATTGCATTTCCTTTATCTGTCACAGTTTGTCCAAATCCAGTAGATGTTTTTCCTTTTATAGTAATAGTACCCCAATCATCATATTCTTGATAAGTTTCAAATGGTTGTTTTCTTTGTGCACAGAAATAAGGTGAATTAGCTGGTGAATACATTTTCCATGTTATTGCAGTTGTTTTTGCATTTACTGTTGTAGCTAATCCTAATAAAGCAATCATTCCTATTATTATACTAATTGTTATTTTCTTTATCTTACTCATTTTTTTCCCTCCTTTCCCTTTTTATTCGTTGTCCTGTTTATTTTTCTTTTTCATCATTATTAATACCATCATTCCAAGTACTATGACACTAGCTACTCCTATTGTTGTATAAATCATTCCACCAGTTTTTATACTTAAAACTACTTCTGCTGCTCCCATGTCATTCTCTCCTTTTGCTCTATTTCCTGGTGTTGAATTACTATCTGGAATTCCTAATTCATTATAATCTTCTGCAATTTCCGCTGTATTTGGAATCAATCCAGTACCACTGTTTTCTGTTACTGTTTTGGTTAGTGTTAAAGTAACTGTTTTGGTTTCTCCTGGCATAATTTTTTCGTTTGCCAAAGCTGTTGTATATAAGGTATCTCCTGTTTGATACCAATTCTTATTTAGTTCTGAACTAAATTTCAATTCAGTTGATGCATAATCTGCTATTTTCTTTGCATATCCTTCTACTTCTCCCACATTAGTTACTTGTATTTTGTATTCCACAAGAATGGTAGATCCATTTACCGTTTTTGCATCTAATTCTACTTTTGCTATAGTTTCGTTATTATATTCTCTAACAGTTGTTCCTTTCGCATTTTGTACTAAAATTCTGCTTACATATTTATCTAATTTTAAATCAAAGTTTTGACGCTTGATGAAACCAATATTGATATTAGCAATATGATTATTTTGTAACTCTAAAATATCAGTTGCTGTTACTTCCTGTTTTTGGCCTTCAATTTGTAAATCACTTACAATTGCATTAGAGTTTTCTGCTTCTGTCACTCCATCTACTCTATATTTTGTTAAAGCATATTGCGTCTTATCATAATCAAATACCACAATATATTTACCATTTCCTATTTTATCTAATACATAAATTCCATTTTCGTTTGTAATGGCTTCTAAAATTGTTCCATCTTCTTCTTTTACAAAATGATTGGTTTCTGCATTTAATAATTTTACTTTGATACCTTTTAATGTTTCTTCTTCTTGTTCCTTTTTACCGTTTGCATTTGCATCATACCAAGCTAATCCAGTAATACTTTTCTTTCCATTAGCAATATCATTATCATCTACTTTATTTTCGTCATCTTCTCCTGGGGTCTCTGGATCTGTATTTCCTCCATTTTCGTTTGCTTGGATAATATGAGTAATTTCTGAAGTTGTTGCAATTTCTTCATCTATGCCAACAACAGCATGTGCTACATTTGTAATTGCCTCTGCTTTTTTTCTTGTTTGCGAATAATTAACAACTGTTTCAATTTTAATAACAGTGGTAGCTTCTGCCTCTATATCTGTTACAACTCTAATGTTATTTTTTGGTGCTTCTTCGATTATTTCTCCATCTCTTGTAATTTTTTTAACCGTTAATTGAGATGGTATCGCATCTACTATTTCTAAACCTGCTGTTGGAAAATTTAATTTATTTTTAACAGTAATTGTATATTCTATGGTATCTCCCGCTTTTACATATTGGTCTGTTGGATTAGAAGTCATTTCCATTTCAACTTCTGCATATTTTACTTTGTCTTTCCATTCATTTGCTTGATATGTTTTTGTTCCATCTGTTACAGTTGCTGAAAAACTTATTTGGTCATTATGATTTGATACTTTTCCTATCATCATACCATAATATAATATCTTCATTTCTCCTACTTCAAAAGTTCCTACATTAATCT
The DNA here is from genome assembly GCA_949118805.1 of uncultured Clostridia bacterium. Taxonomy (GTDB): domain Bacteria; phylum Bacillota; class Clostridia; order TANB77; family CAG-508; genus CAG-269. The sequence goes on from CASAUJ010000002.1 coordinate 16,797, forward strand.
CATCGTGGTATTCTAATATTTCGTTCTTTTTATCTTCCTCTTCTAAACCACTATATAAAATTATAGCATTTGGTGTTATATTATCAGAAAATTCTGCCTTAATTTTCACATTTTCCTGTTTTTGACCTGAAATATTTTTTACTACAACAGCATATTCTACTACTCCATTAGAATATAATTCTTTTTCAATATAAGTTGCACGTTTTACTCCTACTCTTAAATATCCTTTTTCTGTTATTACCATATTTTCATTTGTTTGTTTTGTTACATCTCCATAAGTAACTTCTGCCTGATTTGTCACTCTCGTCCCTTCTGTGGTTTCTGCATTGACTCTTACTTCATATTCCTTATAAACAACTTGTCCTGCTTCTAGCATCTCAATTTCTTCTTCATATTGTTTATGATCAACTTCTTCATAATAATCTCCATCTTCTGTTGTTTTTCCTAATACCATTGTAGTTCCTTCTGGTACTTGTCCTACAACAGAAACATTTTGTGCTACTTCTGATCCTGTATTTGCTATTTGAACGGTATATTTTATTACTTCTCCATTTTTTACAGTACCTGTAATTGCTTTTCCTCCAACAGTTGCTGTTAATTTTGTTTCTATATGTGGTCCCATTCCTGTTTGCATTTCAATAGTAGTTGATTCTATTTTACTTTCCACTGCATTTATACTATCAGTATATTTTACTTGATATCCTGTTTTTGCTGTTTGATTATAATCTAAATTAGCTGGTACTTTATAAGAATATGTACCTTGTACTCTACTACCTACTTCTAATCGGTCAATTACAATTAGGTATTTACTTACTTGACTTGCATTTGCAATTGTTTCTGTCCAACCATTTTCAGAATCTTCCACTCGATCTGTTGCTTGGCTGTTTGTAGTATAATAAATCTTTGCGTTTTCAACTCCTAGCATTGTGATTCCACCTAAGATTTCAATTGCCATATTATTTCCTTCACGATTTGTTGGGAAATCTCCTAATATTTTAACATTTTGAATTGCTACTTCTTTATTGTTAATAATCTCCATTTGCGCTTCTAATGTTTTTTCTTCTACTCCTCTTGGCATAGTTACTTGTTTTGTTGGTTCTTGTCCAATGGTTTCAATTCCTAATCCTTGTACTGTATAAATTGGTGTTACATCTTTTGGAGCTACAATTCGAATTGCTTTTGAAGTGTCTCCTGTTTCTTCATTTTGATAAGTCATTTTCACTTGTTCGTCTGCTGTGGTTGCTTTTTTATCAACTGCAATTGTTGTATTCATAACAATTGCTGCTCCCTCTACTGCTTCTTTATAATTAGTTTGCTCTCCTTCTAATGATACTTTTATGGTTCTACCATTTATGGCATAATCTTTAATTTTTAATTCATTCTCATATAAAAGATCCATGCTATTCATATTAATATTTTCTACTTGCTCTGGTAATTCAATTGTAATTTCTGGATTTTTATATAAATCATATTTTTCATCATTAGATGTTAAAATTGCTTTTATTTCCACATTGTTTCCCACTACTGTGGATAAGCTTTCTTTATCTACTTCTAAGGTTGCCTTTGTTGTTGTATTTTCTAATTTTAAAATGGTTTGAATTTCTTTTCCATTTACAATAATAGTATCTTTTATACCATCTGCTTCTTTAATTTTTGCTTGCTCTTCTTTTCCTTTTATTGTTTTTTCATGATCTATTTCCAAAGTTCCTTCTTCTACTGGTGCTGTGGTTTTTAAAGTGATTTTTTGTACTTCTTTTCCTTCATAAACAACTACTATATTTCCTTCTGCATCGACTGGACTATCATTCGTAATGATAGCTCTTTCTTCTCCATCTTGGTCATAAATAGTAATCTTTCCATTGTTTCCAAATAATGTTTCAAATTTCTCTTTTGAAATTTTTGTTTGATAAAAAATAACATGTGCCTTCTCTCGTCTTTCTCCTATTGCATATTGGGTATTTCCTTCTTCTATTTCTATTTCTGGTATCACTTTTGCATAATTTATTCTTATTTGTGTTACACTTTGATAATTTTTGTCTATTCCAGCATTTAGTTTTCCCTTATAAATAACTTCTTCGCTATTTTTTGCTCCTGCTTCTACAATGGAGTCAATTTCTTCTTCTCCTATTGTAATTTCTTCTTCTGTTCCGATTTCTTTCCCATCATATAAAGTTACTTTTTCTTGTGCTTTTACAACTGCATTTTCTATTTTAACATCAACATCATATAAAACAGTTAAAATAATGGTTTCATTTCCTTGTGCTTTCCAATTTATTTTTCCTTCTTCATCAGCTTTATTATTTAAAACTAACTTTACTTGATTTCCTTCATATTGTGCTTCTAGTTCTTTCATATTATTTAAGTATTCTACTTTTTCTATTTCTAGTGCTTTTCCATGATTTTCTGGTAATTGTAGAATCGCTTCTATTTTTTCGATTGGATAATTATTTTGTTTTAATCCCATGGTATAAGCAAATTGAAGAATTCTCTTTTCTTCTCCTTGCATTTCTATCATTTTATTGGTAATTAACTTTAATTCATTTTGTACCTCTTCTTCCTGATTATTTTCTACCATTTTGAAAGCAACCCTTTGATTTGCTTGTATGGAAATATCTTTTTGGGTACTGTCTCTATAAATACCTTTTAATTCAACTTCATTTATCATGTTTAAGAAACCTAACTGAAAATTCTCTTCTTTCATAGGCTCTACTTTTACTTTAATTTCTTCTGTGGTTCCTGCATTAATTTGATTTAAATAGATGGTATTATTTTCTATTTTATTCACATAGGAACTATCGGATTCTTTCCCTTGGAAATTAGTATTTTTTAATGAAATTTCTCCATTAAAATACCCTTCTTTTTTTACTCCAATTTGTAAATATAAAAAGGTTTCTTCTTGACTGGTTAATTGCTCTAAAGTCGTTACTTCATTTCCTTCTTCATTTTTGAAATAAGCTTTAAATTCTACATTTTTATGATTGGTTGTAGAATTATCTGCTGCATAGCTTATTAAACTACTTCCTACAAAAATAAAATTTGTCATTGTCATGCTTAAAATCATAAGTAAGATAACACTGGTTTTAAATATTTTGTTTTTCATGGTTTCCTCCTCATCTTTAGGTATTTTGTTTACCCAATTCCTCTCGTTTTATATTATATCTTTTTCTTACAATAAATCAATATTGATTTTTATCTTTGGCTTTTCCTGTTATGTTCTGCCCTTACGGATACTGAAAATGATATTCAAATATTATTTTTTTGTTACATTTTGTAATCTTCTTACATAATCACTTATTATTATACATCATTTTTATTAATTTTTCAATGGTTTTCAGTTAATTTCCTAAATCTTTTTACATAAAAAATTTCAATAATCTAACAAAACAATATTTTATCCAAAATGTAGTAAAAAGAAGTGTTACAAATGATAACACTTCTTTTGCTTTTTTATGGTTTTATACTCTTTTTCTTAATCCAAACTATACCAATTGCTAATCCTGTTAAGAAAATAATGGTTCCCCATAAATATACTGCATAGTTTCTATTTTCTCCTGTTGCAGGAGTAACAATAATGGTTTCTGCTGTACTATCATCAATTTCTGTCTTTCCTGTTCCAGGTACATAGTTTCCTGGTATTGCATCCTGTAATTCAGATCCTCCTGTTTTTGTAATTTCTACTAATTCTGCTTCGTTGTCTAATACAATAGAATCCGTTGTTGTTAATATTTTAGAAACTTTTAATATTGTTTCCGCTGAAAAGGTTGGCTCTAAATAGTATTGCTTCAAATGATCGGTAAAAAGAATATTTTTTTCTTCTATGTTTGTTTTTCTACTATTGTAAACAGTTTCATCTAATAAGTTTTTTACTTCACTAACTGCTTTTACATTCCATTGTGGATTTTTTGTTTGATCAAATGACCATTCTTTATCTAAATAATCTATTATTCCAGATGGTGCTATCGTTACAAGTTTTCCTTCCTCTATTCCATGGTGATAATAATTCTCTGATAAATAGTCTAATTCACTTTCATTGGTTGCTTTTATTTCATATTCTACTTCCAAGATACTTCCTTGAATTAGTTCATTATCCAATTCTTGCCTAATAAATCCGTTTTTTGGAATTGTTCCTATTCTTGGTGGCATATAAGTAATTCCATTTCTACTTCCTTCTATTGTTCTGTTTCCATTTGCATCTTCTTTTATGATTACATCAGACATAACTTGTCCATTGGCTAATGTTAATTTTAATGTTTTGATACGTTTTTCAAATGCCATTCTTTGTCTTGCTCTTTCCACAATTCCAAAGTCCACATTTTTAATTTGATAGGTATATTTTTTTCCTGTTGAAGCAGTTTCTGTTGATTCATATTCTATACCAATTCCCATAAGTGGTGTATTGGATGACATTTCATCTTTTGTGGTAGTTGTTTTATTGGTAATGTGTTTTAATTCTTCATCAATTTCTAATCTTTTTTGATAATCGTCTATGGCATCACTTAATCTTGTTTCTACTTTTTCTTTATACCAAAATTTGTTTTCTATACTTTTATCATATCTTGCTTTGTCATAATAGATAGTTGCTTTATAATTCTGAACTTTATAAGTTTGGTCTCCCCAAATATAAGTTAAAATATAGTCACCTGGGATAAATTCATCTAAGAAAAAGTCTCCATTTTGATCTGTTTTTCCTTTGTAAATTTTACCACTTCCTGTTTTTTCCGTAAAAATAACTTCTACTCCTTCTATTCCTTTTTCTCCATTTTCATAGGCTCCACTACCTTTACGGATTTGTCCTATTTTTAATTCTTCTGCTGTTTCATCTAAAAATACTTTTCCTGTCATTTGTCTAGCATTTGCCACTTCTAATATCAAAGCTGGTGCCCTATCTGTATCATCTTCAAAAGTTGTACTATTCCATGGTTCACAACTTCCTGGATTTGAATTTTGATCAATTCCTGCATATATTTTATTTCCTTCAAAGATAGAATAAGAATTAATTTCTGCTACATTGCTTAATAATGTATCTTTTCCATTTAAGATGTCTTTTACTGCTTCCCTGCTTAGTTTAAATTGTATAAAAACTGATTTTTCATCTTCATTTGGAACATCTTTTCTTAAAATAGTATTGGTTTGAACGATTGCTTTTTTATACCCTTGTTTTCCGTAATCTATTTCTTCACAGGTTATATTTCCCTCAATATTTCCATTTTTATTGACAGACGTTCCTGCACCCATGAGAGTATATCTTTCATCATAATAATCTGCTAAACTATTAATTTTGGTTGTTAAATTCGTTGATTTATTTCTCATTTTGATTTGATAAGTGATATACACTTCTAACTCTTTGCTTTTATCTTTTGGATTTTCATATTCGTAATCTGCTTGGTAAATGGCTCTTTTATATGACATATTTTTATATTTATCTCCGAATTTAACACCTATATTAAAGCCATCTCCATATTCATTTACGTTTTGGGTTCTTTGTCCATAGTAATAAACATTTTCATAACCATTAATGGTTAACTTTACATTGTTAATGTCTTTTATGATTGCCATATCTGGTTGTTCTCTTTCTGTTAAACCTAAATTGATATATTTTATTTCTTCTTGTCCATAAGTGAAATGATTTTTGATTCCATAATTAGTTGCATCTGTATTGGCTTTAATAGGGTAAGATCCAATGGCTTGTTGTTTCATGATTCCATTTCCTTGTTCCACATATTTTCCTTGACTATTTAATATTGCAGTATGGGCTTTTTGATTGGTGTCATATGTTAATGAATGGGTTTCTACTTTATTGGCATTTCTAGTAAATCCTGTATTTCGACTTCTTCCTTCTATGTAACTAAAGTTTTGATTAAACTCTTGTCTACTTCCTGCTCCTGTTGTTTTTTCTGCTGCTTTGGATCCTCTATTTTGGTTATTGTAAGCAATTACATTGGTATAGGTTAATCCATCATATTCAAACTCAATATAATAATCTTTTAATTTATCTGTTAAAACTTCGGTAAATAAATATTCTCCATTCCCATTGTGTCCTGTTTCTTTGTAACGATTTAAATTGTTTGTCACAGTTGTTTTTACAATTGCTGATGTTCCTGTTTTGGTTCGATCCATTAGTCTTACTGTGATTCCATTTAATAGATCATCATTGGTATCTTTTTTGGTTCCATTTTCTGTTTTAAATAAGTTATTCTTTTCAGTTTCTTTTCCATTCAAGGTATATTGATCTATCCATACGTAACCAGATAATTTAACAAATTTCTGTTTATTTCTGAATTTTTCTGTATGCCATTGTTTTCTATTATTTAGCACTATCAATTTTCCATTGTCAGTTGCTTCATATCCATATTCTGGAATTACTGTTTCATAACCATGATAGTTCCCCATTAATAGATTTTGGATCGTAATTTCTCCATTTTGATTGGTATAAAAAGTAGTTGCTTGACTTCTATCTACATAGTATATTTGTCCATTACTTGCTCTTTGTACCCATTTTCCATTGCTATATTGAAATTGGAAACCAACATTTTCTAATTTAACCGATTCATTATCTTGGTTTACTTTTATCACTTTTAAGTGTGCAATTTTTTGTACATTGGTAATGCTAGTTGAAACTGTTCCTTTGCGAATATTTACATTAATATCTTTCGGACTCGCTAAATCTAAATATCCATAATTTGGATTGCTTGTTTCATGTATCCTATAATTTCCCATTAACAAATTATTTACTTGAATTACACCATTTCTATCTGTATAGAAAGTAGTCGCTTGATTTGCATCCACATAATATATTTGATCATTACTTGCTCTTTGTACCCATTTTCCATTATTTAAAAATTGAATTTTAAAAGCTACATTGGGTAATTTTATATTATGATTATCATAATCTACTTTGTTAATTTGTAAGTTTCCAATTTTTTGTATATTTTTAATCATTATGCTTTTGGTTCCTCCCGCTTCATTTACTTGTACATCTTGTGCTGCTGCTAAATCGGTATAACCATAATGTGGATTTTTTGTTTCATGAACACGGTAATTTCCTAGTATGATATTAGAAATATAGATTTCTCCACTTCCATTCGTTTTAAATGTAGTAGCTTGATTTCTATCTACATAAGAGATACTTCCATTTCCCTCTTGTCTTAAGAACCTTCCTGAACTTAATTGTTGTACCACAAATTCTACATTTCCCAATCTTGTATTTTGATTATCATAATCTGCTTTAACAATTTTTAGATTCCCTAGCATCTTGACATCATATTGAAAACTTTTTTTAGTTTCTTTATCCCTTTTTCCATAATAATTTCGGTTGATTACATTTTGATAATTATCTGCTCCACATTGCCAAAATGAAATATTTGCATAATATACTTGTTTGCTTCCTTTTCCTGTTAATTTTGTAATAGCACTTACTCCTTGGTTCATAGGAATAGAAATATAAAAGTCTTTTCCGGATTGTACTGCACTTCCATTATATTGGCTATAAGATACATTGGAAACTATTCTACCTGCTTGATCTTCTACTTCTATACTATTCAACGTTCCTACATAAGACCAATTAAAAGGACCAATTCGGGCATAAGAAATATTATTTTGCACATAATTTTCTGTTCTAATATTGGCTTTGTTGGTATTATCAATAATATCTTCTGCTTGATTTTCATGCTTTTTCCCTTCCATTGCTGCATTTTCATCTATCCATGAACTAGTTCCTGCATCTGCATCTGCTATTCCAGGTGGGACTCCTAAATGAATACCTAAATTATTTACCCAAGTAGCCATATGGTTCCATACAGCATTTTGAACTGGTAATGTTTTTAAATATGCCCATTTATTTTTATTACTTCCAAGATTATTCAAATGATTTGTGTCAATTGGTTCTTCTTGTGCTAAGATATAAGACATAATAGCATTATAAGGATCTTTTACTGTTCTTCCATAGGTATCGGTAGCCACATCTCCTTCAAATGTAATAATAGCGACTGGTGTATAATTTTGTGGTTTTCCAGTATTTAAATGTCTCGTTTTTTGAATACAGATAATGGTTCCTCCCATATTTACAAAATTTCCAAAGTCCATCATTACATGACCACCTATATTGTAATCATTGTCAGCAAATGTTATCATTTTTGATCCCCATACGAAAATCGTAAACATTATGATACTAATGATTATTTTGTTTATTTTTTTCATTTCTTACCTCCCTTCTTGTTTAATTCTTGTTTCTCCTCTTTTTTATCATGATCACTACTATTCCTACTAAAATAACTACTATCACAAGGATTATTGTTGTGTAAATGATTCCTCCTGTTTTTATGCTCAACATAACTTCTGCTAATCCAAAGTCATTTTCTTCTTTTCGACGATTTCCTGGTATGGAATTACAATCTTGCATTCCTAGTTCATTATAATCTTCTGTTATTTCTGCTGTATTTGGGATTAATCCTGTGTTATTTTCTGTCATTGTCTTGGTTAATGTTAAAGTTATCGTTTTGCTTTCTCCTGGTAGAATTTTTTCATCCGCTAGAACGGTTGTTGTTAAAGTATTTCCTTCCTGTTTCCAGCCTCTATTTAAGCTTTCTTTAAAGGTTAGCTCTCCTGAAACATAATCTGTTATTTTCTTTGCATATCCTTCTATTTCCCCTTGATTTGTGACTTTAATTTCATATTCAATGGTAATCTTAGAACCAGCTATTGTTCTACTATCTAATTCTACTTTTACAACACTTTGATCGCTGTATTCTCTTATGGTTGTTCCCCTACTATCTTGTATTAAAATACGATGAATATATTTGTCTAGCTTTAAATCAAATTTTCGCTTTTTCATTAAGCCAATATTAATATTGGCAATATGATCTCCTTTGATTTCTAATAAATCTGTTGTCGTTACTTGTTTTATTTCATCTTCTATTTTTAGTTCACTTATGATGGCATTAGAATTTTCTGCTTCTTCTACTCCTGTTGCTTTATATTTTGTTATATCATATTGAGTTTTATCATAGTCAAATAGAACGATGTATTTTCCATCTCCTATCTTATCTAAAATATAAATTCCGTTTTCATTAGTTGTTGCTTCTAATATTTCTCCATTTTCCTTTTTTACTAAATGATTTGTTTCTGTATTTAATAGTTTTACTTTTATATTACTTAGCTTCTTCTCTTCTGGATCTCTTTTACCATTAGCATTTTCATCATACCAAGCAATTCCTGAAATCATCTTCTTTCCTTTTGCCACATCATTATCATCTACTTTGTTATCATCTGGGTTATCTGGATCTGGGTTATCTGGATCTGGATTGTCCG
>CASAUJ010000002.1:26202-87136 GCA_949118805.1 uncultured Clostridia bacterium
GATCTGGATTGTCTGGATCTGGATTGCCTGGATCTGGATTGTCTGGATCTGGATTGCCTGGATCTGGATTGTCTGGATCTGGATTTTTTTCATTGGCCTCAATAATATGAATTACCTCTGCTGTTGAAGCTATTCTTTTTCCCATAAATTCTATATGAGCTATATTACTAATCGCTTCTGGTTCTTCTCTTCCTTGTGAATAATCAACTTCTGTTTCAATTTGAATTATACTACTAGCATTGGATTCTATCTCCACTCTCATACTTATCCAATTTTCTTGAACGGTTCTTTCTACTTCCTCTCCATTTTTTATAATTTTAGTAATCGTTAACTGTTTTGGAATATCATCTTTTAAAGTTAATCCCATAGTAGCAAATTTTGATAAATTTGAAATCCTAATTTCATATGTTATAGTGTCTCCTGCCTTTACATATTGACTAGATGGTTTTGCTGTCATTCTCATTTCTATCTCTATTTGTTTTACTTCTTCTCTCCAAAGATTAGATCGATATTCTTTTCCTCCATCTGTTACCGTTGTACAAAAAGTAATTTCATTTTTTTCGTTTCCTTTTTCTATTTCTACCACATATTTAATGAATTTTCTTTGTCCTGCTTCCAATTCTCCAATTTCGATTATTGGATGATAGTCTAATATTTCGAAAGTACCATCTTCATCATCATTACATAACATATATTGGTGTACTTTTGCTCCTTCTGAAAAATGATTGGTTACTTTTATATTTTCTTGTTTCTCATCTGATATATTTTCTATGATGGCTAAATAGTCCACTGTTCCTCCTACATAAGATCCACTTAATCGGTCTGTGGCACGTTTAATAGAAATTCTTAAATTTCCAGTATCTGTTATATGAGTTAATTCATTGCTTTGTTTTGTTATCTCTCCATAAACAATTTCCGCTTTATTTTTTAGAAGCTTACCCTCTTGTGTTTCTGTATTTACTCTAACTTCATATTCTTTTTCAATTTTTTCTCCTTTTTTCAATTTTTCTATCATTATTTCATAAATGGTATCTTCTAACTCTTTATAATAAGGTTTTCTATCATATTCATATTCATCTTCTTCTACTACCATTGTTGTTCCTTCTGGTACTTCTCCTCTTACTGTAATATCAGATGCATCTTCTGTCCCAGTATTAGAGACTTCTATTTTATATTTAATAACCTCTCCATTTTTTACGGTTCCCGTTACTTCTTCCCCTCCCACTGTTGCAGTTAATCTTGTTTCAATACGAGGTCCTACTCCTGTCTCCATTTCAATATTGGTAGATCTTACTTCATGGGTAATCCTGGTGTTGTTTTCTATAAAATTTACTTGATAACTTGTTTTTGCTGTTTTGTTGTAATCTAAATAATTAGGTACTTTATATGTATAAGATTTTTCAATTCCTTCTCCTACTTCTAATTGTTCTACAATGATTAAATATTTACATACCTGTTGTGGATTTTGGATGGTTTCTATCCAACCATTTTCTTCTTTTTCCAGTTCATCTGTAGCATTTTGATTTTCGGTATAATAAATTTTTATTTTTTCTTCTCTGCTTATATTGATTCCATTTGTAATTTCAATTCCCATATTATTTTTTTTGTGATTAGTTGGAAATTCTCCTAAAATTCTAACATCTTGAATCGCTTTTTCTTGATTGTTAATAATTTCTATTTTTGCTTCTAATATCTTCTCTTCTGCTCCTCTTGGTATAGTTACTTGTATATTCTCCTCTTGTCCCATAGTTTCAATGTTTAAATCCTGTATATTATAAATTGGAATTACTTCTTGTGGAGCTGAAATCTGAATTTTCTCTTCTATATGATGGATTGTTTCCCCATTTTTGTACGCCATCACTATTTGTTCTTCTTTTGAACTAGCCTTTTTATCTACCTCAATGGTAGCATTTATACAAATAGTAAGTCCTTCTACTGCTTCTTGATATCCTAGTTGTTCTCCTTCTAATGCAATTTTTATATTTTTTTCTTCTACCTCATAATGGTTAATTTTTAGTTCATTTTCATAGAATAAATCCATACTATTTATAGTTATATTGCTTACTTGTTCTGGTAATTGTATTATGATTTCTGGATTTTTATATAATTCATATTTTTCTTGATTAGTGATCAATATAGCTTTTATTTCCACATGGTTTGTCATAATTGTGGATAAACTATTTTTATTCGTTTCAATTTTTGCTTTTGTTTCTGTTTCTTTTAAGGCAATCACACTTTCTATTTCTTTCTCACCTATTGTTACTTTTGTTTTTAACTCTTTTGCTTGTTCTATCTCTTCATCAGAAACATCTCTAGTTTGAATCCTTTTACTATGATAAATATCTAAGATTCCTTCTTTGATTGGTGCTGTAGTTTGTATTTTTATTCCTTGGATGTCTTCTCTTTGATAATCAATCACAATATTTCCTTGCTCATCTGTATGCGTTTCACTTGTAATGCTTGCTATTTTTTCTCCTTGTAAATCATATATTTCTATTTTTCCTTCGGTTCCTAATAGTTTTTCTACTTGTTCTTTTTTTATTACCGTTCTACCATAAAATATTGGACAAAAGCTCTCTGATACTTCCTTTATTTCAATTTCTTCTACTCCTTTAGCGTAATTGATTTTGACTTTTGTTACCGTTTTAAAATCACGATTGATTTTGGCTTGTAATTTTCCTTTATAAATATAGTTTTCTTCATTTTCTATGGACGTTTCTAACATATTGTCTACTTCTTCTGCTCCAATTGTTATTTCATTTTGTGTTTTGATTTGTTTTCCATTATATAAAAATATGCTTTCTTCTGCTTGTAGCTTTTGATTTTCTAACTCTACATCTTTGTCATATAAAATGGTAAGAATTACATTTTCCTCTCCTTGCTTTTTCCAGTTTATTTTTCCTTCTTCTCTTATGGGATTTGACAACATTAATAGTAATTCTTTTTCTTGCTCTTGGATTTCTATCTTTGTCATATTGTTTAAATATTCTACTTTTTCGATTTTTCCTTTTATTTTTTCTGGTAAGGTTATTTTGGCTTGTATTTTTTCGATTGGATAATTATTTTCTTGTAATCCTAAATGATAGGAAATTTGGAGAACTCTCTTTTCTTCTCCCTCAATCTCTTTTATCTTATTCGTGATAATCTTCATTTCATTTTTCACATTTTCTGTTGTATTATTTTCCTCTAATTGTAAAGACACTTCCCTTTGTGCTTGTATCTTAATATCTTGTTGTGTACTGTCACGATAAATTCCTTCTAGATAAATTTCTGTTATGGTATTTAAAAAGTCAATTGTGAAATCTTCCTCTTTTTTCATTTCTATTGGTATTTTTATATTTTCAATGATTCCTGCATTGATTTGGTTTAAATAAATACTATTTCCTTCAATACGATTAATTTGTTCCGTCTGGGTATTTTTTAAATTAAAATTATTATTTTCTAGTCTAATCTCACCATTAAAGTAACCTTCTTTTTTTACATGAATTTGTAAATATAAGAAAGTCTCTTCTTCCTTTATTAATTCGGCTTTAAATTCTATATTTCTGTGATTTGTTGCATTGTCATTTTCCATCGCATAACTTACTAAATTACTTCCTATTAAAAGAAGATTACTCACAGTCATACTTGCTATCATCATTAAAATCACACTTATTTTTAAAAATTTGTTTTTCATAACTTTCTCCTTATTATTATGTATCCTTATTGTCTAATTCTGCTCATTTTATATTATAACTTCTTTCTTTTTATAAATCTATATGACTTCTTTCCAGTTTTTTTGTGATTGGTTCGATTCCTTTACGGATACTAAAAATAAGGTTCTTTTATTATTTTTTTGTTACATTTTGTAATATTTTTGTATTATAATTGCTTGTTTTTTGAAATTTATGTTTATTTTTCAACATTTCCGCCAATTTATCTTTATGTTATCTTCTGATTTTTACTAAATTATTCCTTGTCCTTAGTAAATTTTTTCTTGCTTTTACATATACTATTCACAGAGGTGATTAATTTGAACAATATAAACTTTGACGAAAATACTATGAATCAATTAAAGAATATGATGAAAAATGGAGATTTAAATCATATGATTTCACAAATACCTCCTGAAATGATACAAAATTTTTCTTCTATGATGAATCAAAATAGTGCAAATTCCTCTCATGATACGTCTCATCATGCACAGTCAACAAATTCGTCAGAGAACCAAAGTAATTCTTTCGATTTTAGTAAAATTGATATGAATACTCTTTTAAAGATGAAGTCTGTTATGGAAAAATTAAATTCTTCTAATGATCCTAGATCTAATTTGTTATATTCCTTGAAACCTTATTTACGTGAAGGAAAAAAAGAAAAAATAGACCAGTATGCTAATTTATTAAATGTTGCTAAACTTGCTGATTTATTTAAAGATACGAATAAGGAGAGTCCTCACAATGGCTAGTTTTTATCATAATTATTATCGTTATTATAGACCTTTTCCTTCTATTCCTCATCAGCAACCATCTTCTTTGGTAGAAAAAAGGGCTTCTGAAGAGGCTTCTTCTCAAGATCGTACTCTTACTCCTAATTCCAAAAAATCACCTAAAAATGATACTGAAACACCCATTTTTGAGATATTGGGAATTCAGTTATTTTTAGATGATCTTATCATTCTTGGTTTATTGTTCTTTTTGTACCAAGAAGAGGTGCAAGATGAGTTGCTTTTTCTTGCTTTGATTCTTTTATTATTGAGTTGATTTATTCTATGATAATTTTATCTTTATCAATGCTAATGTAAGCTTGCTTATGCCTTGGTTCTTCATCTCGATCAATTTCTTTTACGACATTAGCAATTCGAATTTGTACAGTGTCTACTAAACCTGCTGCTATTATTGCTTGTTTATTTCCTTTTGCTCCTGCATGGGCTAGTCCTCTTAATGCACCTAACACAATAATATTGTCTGATGCCATTACTTCCGCTCCTGAATTAACGTCACCGATTATAACAAGGCTTCCTTCTGTTTCTATTTTTTGTCCAGAACGTAAAGATCCTCGATGAAACTTTGTTTCTGATATGGCAATTTCTTTCTCAAATGTTTTTTTTATGCTATGTAATCCTAAACTTTTTGGCATATCAAAATCAATTTCTACTTCTATTTTACTTTTTATTAATTCTTGTATCTCATCAATTTCTTTATTCTTTAAAATTTTTCCTGTTACAATAATTGGAGTTTTGTCTTCTTTATATAGTTTTTTTAATTCTGTTAATTTTTTCGTCAGTTCTGCTATAATTTCTGCTTGATCCGCTTCTTCCTTTAATTTGATGATAAGTTCATTTTTTTTCAAATGAATGGTTACACAATTCTTCATTTTTACTTCCTTTCCTTTTATGTTAATTTTTAATTCATAATTTCTATATATGGAATTGCTTCCATATTTTCTTCTACATTTTGTGTATTCATTCCAAAGTATTCTTCCATAATATTTCGAACTACTTCTGCCGTATAGTTTCCATGTCCTCCATTCTCTACCATTACTACGATCGCAATTTCTGGATTTTCAAATGGAGCAAATCCAACAAACCACCCATGTACTTGATTATTAGGTGCTTCTGCAGATCCTGTTTTTCCTCCTACACTAATATCAAAATCTCTAAATCGACTATATGCTGTACCTCCTGTGTCACTAGTAACGGATTGCATTCCTTGTAGAACAGCATTGAAATAAGCTGGATTGATGGTTATTTCTTCTGTATTTTCTTCTTCTAGTCCCAATTTTTGATTCACAAATCGATTTATTTCTTCTCGCGAAGTTTCTGAACCATCTGCATTTCGTATGGTTTTTACAATACTAACATCAATTTTATGCCCTCCATTGGCAAGCATACTGATATATTTTGCCATTTGTAATGGACTAAATTCGTTATCACTTTGTCCAATTGCTGCTTGTAAAGCATTTCCTGGTCCCCATGGCTCGTTTGGATGTAAGTTAGCCCAAGTTTCTTTACTTGCTAATGCTCCTACTGTTTCGCTTTGTAATTCAATTCCTGTTTTTGATCCTAATCCAAAATATTTAGCATATTTTACTAAATTATCAATTCCCATTCTATCTGCTGTTTCATAGAAAAAGTAGTTACATGATTTTTCAATAGCTCCTGATACATTCAAATATCCATGCCCTATATGATAGTCTGTATAAACCCAACAACGTGGTTGATAATCTCTATATTTTGTATAGATTCCTGTATCATTTATGGTTGTATTTAATTGAATGACCCCTGACTCTAATCCTGCAATTGCTGTTACCATTTTAAAAGTCGAACCTGGTGAGTAAGAGTTTTGTGTAGCTTTATTCATTAATGGCTTTGCTTCATTATCTCTATATTTTGTCCAATTTTCATTGCTAATTCCCCCCACAAAGTCAGCTGGATTATAATCTGGATAACTTGCCATGGCTAATACTTCTCCTGTATTAACATTCATAACAACTGCTGCTCCTGCTTTTGCATCATAAGCTTTTCCAAATCCTCCTGTTGCTATTTTTTCGATATTAGCGGATAACGCCTGTTCTGTTATTTTTTGAAGGTTAGCATCAATGGTAAGGACAACATCCGAACCTGCTATGGCTTCTTTCGCTATGTATTCTGCTGTAATGGTTCCGTCTACTGCCATATCAATTTGTTTGGTTCCATTTTTTCCTTTTAAATATTCTTCAAACACATATTCAATTCCTGTTTTTCCTATAATGTCATTTTGACTATAATTAGCTTTTCTTGTTTCATATTCTTTTGCATCAATTCGCGAAGCATATCCTAATATGTGAGAAGCTAACGTTCCTGATGTATATTCTCTAATAGGTTCTACTACAATATTAATTCCAGCAAATTTATCAGAACTTTCACTAAATTCGGCTACTGCTTCTCTTGGTATGTTTTCTGATATGGTTACTGCTTTTGTACTACTATATCCTTTTTGTGCAATTAAATAACGTATTCCAATAATTTTTCTTATTTCTTGTATTTCTTCATTTTGAATTTTATATTTTTGTTTGAATCGATAAAAGGCTTGTTCTGCTGTCATATCTTCTTCGATATTATTATTTTTCTTCCATTTTATCAATGTTTCATTGTTAATTGTATACTCAAATGGTTCTATTTTTATAGGAAAACTATCCGTATAAGCACATTCATATTTTTCTAATACTTGTATCATATTTAAAATAGATGTATTTAAGGTGTCTGTATCTACTTTACTTTTGTACATTTCTAAAGAAAATGCCATTTTAGATGTAACAAGTGGTATTCCTGTCTTATCTAAAATTGCACCTCGTGAAGCTTCGAGTGTACTTTCTCTTGTTAATCGTGTATTGGATTGTTCTCTATATTCTGCACCATGTACAATTTGAAGGCTAAATAGTCTGACAATTAAAATAATACCAATTATATAGGTAAAAATTGTTAGCGTATTAAATCTCAAGTTTATGTTTACTTTTTTCTTTTCTTTCTGTTTTTTTATCAACTCATCACCTTCTTTTTTTGAAAAATTTAAAAGTATTTTGTTAAAATTGTATTTTCTTTATATTCATTTTCAATGCTATAACCACATTTTTGAATAAGTGGATAAAGAATAATGGTTAGAATAAGATTGAAAATAATTTCTATTACTAAAATTTTTATGAAGTTCATGATTTCTATCTGCATAGCTATAAAAATATATTTTAATAAATAACTTAAAATTTCAAAAATCGCTGTTGCTACTATCACCATAACCATAATTGTAATTCTACTATCTTTTGAAAAATTCTTATCAAATATAGCAGCTAAAAATCCAATTAATCCTAATCCAACACAATAAATCCCAATTTTGGTTCCTAGGATAAAGTCTAATAAAATTCCCACTATTAACCCATATATCGTTCCCATTGTCTTAGTCCCAAATAATCCAATAAATAATATGTATATAACAAATAAATTTGGCATAATACCAGATATGGTAAACCAACTAAAAAAATTTGCTTGTAAAATATAAATAAAAATAGCTGTTAAAATCAAACTAATATTGATGATTATCTTTTTTTTCAATTGGTTTCCTCCTTTTGTTATTGATTTGTTACAACTAATATGGTATCTAATTTGTCAAAGTCTACGGCTGTTTCTACAATGGCATATCGATCTGTCATATTTTGTGTATTGGTTACTTTTTTTACGGTTCCTATATGAATTCCTTTTGGATAAATTCCTCCTAACCCTGAAGTTTCTATACTATCTCCCTGAATAATATTGGCTTCTGTTGGTATATACATTGCTTTTAGGGAAGATTTATCATCTAAGGTTCCTTTACAAACGATACTATCCTTAGTTGTACTCATAGAACAGCTAACAGAACTTGCTGTATCAATGATGGTTTGCACTTTAGCCGTTGTTTCTGTAACAGATATTACATGTCCTACTAATCCCTGATCCCCAATTACTGTCATTTTTGTTTCAACGCCATCTTTCTTGCCTAAATTAATTATGATGGTTTTGGAATAATTACTAATGTCCTTATTAATCACATAACCTGGTATTGTTTTATATTCTCCATATTTTTCTGTCAGATTCAAATATTCTTTTAGGGTTTCATTTTGTGTTTTTATATTTTCTAATTCTCTTAAAGATTGTTCTAGTTCACTATTTTTTTCTTTTAATTCTTTATTTTCTTCTTTTAGGTTATTAATATCAGTAAAAAATGTAGGATTTCCACTTAATTTATTTTTTAAATAGGTTAATCCATTTTGTATTGGCATTACTAAATTACTTGCTGCATTTTCAAAAAAGGAATTTTCAGATTCCCCATTTGAAAAAATAACAATTAATATTAAAAGAATTATTGTTATAGCAATTCCTATGATTCCAGCCTTTTTATTTCGATGCATTTTCTACTCCTTTATGAATTAGATTCTTTTCATGTGAAATGGGGACGTTTCCTTTTTCACATTTATTTAAATTTCAAATAAAATTCTCTTCCTCTTTTGTTATTTTATTAACAATATTTATACCAATGTGAAAAAGGAAACGTCCCCATTTCACATTTATTTTCTTCTTCTTCCATTCACTAAAACCATTTTCAATCTTTCTAAATCTTCTAGTGTTTTTCCTGTCCCTCTTACGACACAATCTAATGGCTGTTCTGCAATATAAACAGGCATTCCTGTTTCAGCACTTAATAATTTATCTAAATTTTGAATTAAGGCTCCTCCTCCTGCTAATACAATTCCTTTTTCCATGATATCAGAGGCTAACTCTGGTGGCGTTTTTTCTAAGGTCAATTTTACAATTTCTACTATTTTACCAATGGATTCTTGAATTGCTTCTTGGATTTGTGCTGATGTTATGGTAACATTTCTTGGTAATCCATCTGTTAAATCTCTTCCTCTTATTTCCATTGGTGTTTCTGCCATAAGTGGTAAGGCACATCCAATTCTCATTTTTATTTGTTCTGCTGTCGTTTCTCCAATTGCTAAATTCATTTCTCGTTTAATATAGTTCACAATGTCTTCATCTAATTCGTCTCCTGCGACACGTAAAGAATGACTTACTACAATTCCACCAAGTGAAATAACAGCAACTTCTGTTGTTCCTCCTCCAATATCAACAATGATATTTCCTGTTGGCTCTCCTACATCTAAAGATGCTCCTATTGCAGCTGCCATTGGTTCTTCAATTAAGTAAACTTCTTTTGCTCCCGCTTGAAGAACCGATTCTTCTACTGCTCTTTCTTCTACTTCTGTTATGCCAGATGGAACTCCTACGACTACTCTTGGTCTTCCTATTTTATATCTCTTTCCTACTTTTTCAATCATATTTTTTAGCATTAATTGGGTTGCTGTAAAATCGGCTATTACTCCATCTTTTAAAGGTCTTACTGCTTTGATTTGTTCTGGTGTCCTTCCGTAACATTTCTTTTGCTTCATTTCCTGTTGCTTTGATCATTCCTGTTTTTCTATCTATGGCTACTACGGATGGCTCTTTTAAAACAATCCCTTTTCCTTTTAAAGTTACTAAAATGTTGGCAGTTCCTAAATCAATTCCAATATCTTTTGATCCCAATGCGAAAAGTTTCATTTTTTCTCCCTTTCTTATTTTTTTGTCTTATTCTCTTTTGTATCTTGTAGTATTTTTGAAAAAATACTGGTATAAGTTTTATTTCCAATGATTAAGTGATCTACTAATTGTATTCCTAGCAGATTTGTCACATCATATACATAATTGGTAAATACTATATCTTTTTCACTTGGCGTGGCATCTCCACTTGGGTGGTTGTGAATTAAAATAATTTTGGGTGCTTTTATCTTAATGGGTTCTTCTACAATCTCGGTAATTTCTACGTTGGCAAAATTAATGCCTCCGCATAGCTATGTCTTTGATTTTTATGATTTCATTTCTATTATTTAGCATAACAATTTTAATAATTTCTTTTTTTTGAAATCTCAATTCTTCTAGCATAATCTTAGCTAAGTCAAAAGGTTCTTTTATTACGATTTTTTTGAGGCTGTTTGGCATTGTCATTCGATTCGCTAATTCCCCTACTGCTTTTAGTTGAATGGCTTTTACTTTTCCTATTCCTTTTATCTTCATCAGTTCTTCTATTGTTATATTACGCAAAAAGTTAATTCCTTCTGATTTTAGGTTATTTAAATTTAATATTTTTTGAGCTAATTGAACAGAAGTTTCTTCCTTATTTCCTGTTTTTATAATAATGGCCAATAATTCTGCATTGGATAATACTTTTTCTCCATACCATTCTAATTTTTCGTAAGGTCTTTCCAATTCTGGTAATTCTTTCATTTTTATAGGCACATAAAGTCTCCCTTTCTTGTTCTTGATTACCCCTTATTATACTTTTTTATAAATAAAGATAGCTAATACCATTCCTATGATACTAGATATACTGATTTTGAACATTAATGCAAAAGTAATTTTTATGACACTCAAATCAAGTATTACTGGATTTTCTAATCCAAAGCTTTGACTATAAGATAACCACCAAAGCCAATTTACTTTTGACGCTAATTCTCCTAGTAGTCCCCCTACTACTAATCCAGATAAGATAAATACTAATAAAATCCAAATATTCTTTTCTTTTGTTGCCATTTTCGATTCCTCCATTTATTCTATTTTTCTTATGGGTATTGCATTTTTATTTTACTTTTGCTATTATATCTTGTATTCCTATTTTTTTCAAGTAAATTGTTAGATTTTTTTAGATTTCAAAGGAAAACAAAAGCATGAAATAAAATAGAAATAAATTCTACTTCTTTTATTACCAAAAATTGTGCCTTTTAATATAATAGTAGAAGTAGTATAATATAATTATAGGAAAAAAGGAGGAAGTTGCCTGATGAAAATTGAAAAACTTACAGAGGATAAAATTCGTGTTATTATTCATTCAGAGGATTTAGGAGAAGAAAACCTAAATGTACATAATATTATGAGAAAAGCTATTGAAACCCAAGAAATTTTCTCAATGATTCTAAAAGAAGCAGAAAAAAAAGTGGATTTCCATACAGATGGTTGTAAATTATTAATTGAAGCTTTTTCTTCTTTAGAAGACGCTCTTGTTTTTACTATTACGAAGTATATTTCTAATCCAGAATCAAAAAAGAAAAAATTAATTGTGAAAAGAAAATGTTTTGATAAAACAGCTAAACAACTCGTTTGTTTATTTGATTGCTTTGATTCTTTTTGTGAATTTTCTAATGCAATTAATTCTTTACATAAATTAAATATTACTGAAATCAGTAAAAATTCTTCTCTTTATTGGTGGAAAGATGCTTATTATCTAATTTTAAAAAATGTGAATTCTTCGTGTAAAACTTTTGAGTGGTTCTATTCTAGCTTATCAGAATTTGGTAAATTTCTTTCTCATTCAGAAGCTTTTGAAGCTAAATTATTAGAACATGGAACCCCCATCATAAAGAAAAATGCACTAATTACTGGTATAAAATTTTTCAAAAATTAAAAAGATTGCCAATTTGTCTAACTTTAATTCTTTTCCCATTTTATGGTGACTTTTAGTCTTCCTATTTAAAGTTAGTACAATTGGCAATTTTTAATATACGTAATTTTGTGGATTATAGGCTACTCCATTAATTCTTACTTCTAAATGTAAATGTGGTCCTGTTGAATTTCCGGTTGAACCAACCGCTGCTATTGTTTGTCCTTGGGTTACTTGTGTACCTGCTGTTACATATAATTTACTACAATGTGCATAATAGGTTTGTACCCCATTACTATGTGCAATTACTACCATGTTTCCATAGTTTCCTTTTCTCCCTGAAAAAATGACTGTCCCTGATGCTGCTGCTACAATTGGTGTTCCAGAGGATGCTGCAATATCTAAACCAGTATGAGCAGATGTTCTTATTTTACTTAATGCTCCAAATCTTGATGTGATAACTCCTGATATTGGACGTATTAGGGAAATACCTATGTCTATTTTTTTAGCAGATGTAGTAGATCTTATGTTGACATTTCCTGTTGTTTTTGTGATATTTACTTTTTTAACTGGCTCTGTATATAGTTTTGCAATTCCTTCTTCTGCTGTAATTAGTCCTTGCAAATTTTCTTCATATTTTTCTACAATTGTAATTTTCTCAAGATTGGCACTATTTTTTTCTTTTAATCCTTTTACCACTTGTTCTGCTTCTTCAAAATTAGAAACATAAACTTTTTCTTCTCCGTTTTCAACTATTGCATAATAACGATAATAGACGATTCCTGTTTCTTTTACTTTTTCAAATATCTCTTCATCATTTGTTACTATATTCTTTTTTAACAAACACAATTTGTAGTTTGGAAGATTGTTAACTTGTACAAATGCAATATTCTCATTTTCTTCTTCCCCATTTTCTATATAGTTATTAATTTTATGTTGTAAAGTAGCCTTATCTTCTGTATATCCAACTTGTTCTCCTTCTATAAAAACACTATAAGTTGGTTTGTATAAAAAGGCTATGGCTCCTATAATAAAAAAGGCTGAAAGCATAAAAAGAACAGTAAATTTAATACTTCTTTTTGTGTGTATCATTACTTTTTTGAACATGTTTTTCCTCAATCTCCTTTGTATCTCAATTACTTTCCCTAAACTAAAAATTCTATTGTAATAATATTGTAATATTTGATTTTTTGCAAAGAGATTGCCTATTCAATTTCTGTCGTTTTGTTTTCTTTTTGATTACTTATCTTCTTTTTATTCCATTTATCTCTTATTTTCATTTTTTTGTTTTTTGAAATTTTATCATTCTTTTTTATGCTTTTTTATGTCATTTTTATTGTTGCAATTCTGTTTTTACGCTACTTATTTCTGTTGTTGTCGCTTTCTGGGCTGGTACATAATAGCCTTTTGCTTGTGCAATTTTGAATAATTCATACTGAAAACTTTCATCATTGTTTCTAATTTGTTGAAAAGTTTGTCTTAATTGCATATTTTCTGCTTCTGAAATCGCTGTTTGATAAGCGGTTAAATCGGCTTTTACTCCTCCTAATATGTCATTCACCATTGTTTTCTCATCCATTTTCTTTCCTCCTTTTAATTATTTAAAAATGTCATTAATTTTTGTTTTGTGTTTAATGCATCTTGTGCTGATTTTGAAAATAATTGTTTTATTTGTGGATCCACTGCTTGTGAAGAATAAGTATTCAATTTCTGATAAGCGGTTTCATGTGCTCCTATTAGATGTCTTAAATGTTGTAATTCGATTTGATTTAAATCTGCCATTTTTATCCTTCCTTTCTTTTTTTTTCTTATTTATTATTCCCTTTTTTTGATATCTTATACCAAAAAAGATAGAAAATTCCCCAATCATTTTGAATGATTAGGGAAAATCCGATGAAGGAATTTTAACAGTTTCTATTTTTCCTTTTCCTTCATTTTATTGTGAAATTGTTGTACTTCTATTCTTACTCTGACAAATTTTAAAAGAATATTTTTTATGCAATGATTTCTAAATTAGCAAACTTAGCCATTAATCTCTTATGTCCTACTTTATCAAAATTTATGTCTACTTTTAAATCTTCTCCTTCTGGTTCTACTAGATGAATGGTTCCTTCTCCAAACTTTTTATGAAATACTCTAACTCCTGTTTCATATTGTGATAAATCTACTTCTTTTTTAGATGAAATTTTATTTCCTAAATTATTTAAGAAACTTTCTGCTGTTCGAAAAGCAAAATTACTATGTTTATTGGCTACCATGATGGGTTCTTTCTCACTTGCTTGATAAGTCTTTATACTACCATTATTTTTACTTCCATAACTCCATGTATAAGCAGATTCTTTGTATAATGTTTCTTTGTTAGAAGTTTGTCCAAATGCTTCTTCATATCCTTGTAATAATTCTTCTGGAATTTCTTGTAGAAAACGTGAAACTGGATTATAACTAGTTGATCCAAATATGGTTCTTTGTTTGCTACAAGTTAAAAATAGATTTTCTTTTGCTCTTGTGATTCCTACATAACAAAGTCTTCTTTCTTCTTCTAATTCTTTTGGCTCCATCATAGCTTGGTGTCCTGGGAAAATCCCTTCTTCCATTCCCACTAAAAATACAACTGGAAATTCAAGTCCTTTTGCACTATGAAGTGTCATTAATGTTATCATATCAGCTTCTTCTTCCATATTGTCTAAATCACTTGATAAGGTAATTCCTTCTAAAAATTCACTTAAAGAGTTTTCTGCAAATTCCTCTTCAAATTCAATGGCAACTGTTAAAAATTCTTCTAAATTTGCTATTCTATTCTCGGCTTCTATGGTTTTTTCAAGTTCTAATGCTTTGGTGTAACCAGATTTTTTTAATGTCATTTTTATTAATTCTGAGATTGTTATGTTATCTTTTTTCGCTTTTAATTCTTCTATTCCATTCACAAATTCTCTGGAATTTAAAAATACTCTATTTAATCCATATTCATCTGCTTTTTGGATCACTTCATACATAGATACTTCATTGGCAATAGCTAATTGTTCTATTTTATCTAAACTTGTTTTTCCAATTCCTCTTTTAGGTTCATTAATAATTCTTCTTAGACTTAAATTATCATTATTGTTCTGAATTAATCTTAAATAGGCAATGATATCTTTAATTTCTTTTCTTTCATAGAATTTTAGTCCACCAATTATTTTGTAAGGTATGTTTTCTCTTCTTAGTATATCTTCTATTGCTCTTGATTGGGTATTCATTCGATATAAGATACTAAAGTCTGAATATTTATAATATTCTTCTCTTTTTAAATGTTCAATTTGCTCCACTATATAAGTTCCTTCATCATATTCATTTTCAGCTTGGTATACATGTGGTAAGTTTCCTTCGTCATTTTGCGTCCAAAGTTCTTTTTTATATTTTACTTCGTTGTTCTTAATAACGCTATTGGCTGCTTTTAAAATATTTTGTGTACAACGATAATTTTGTTCTAATTTTATGATTTTTGTACCTGGAAAATCTCTTTCAAAATTTAATATGTTTGAAATATCGGCTCCTCTAAAACTATAAATCCCTTGATCGTTATCTCCTACTACTGTTATGTTACCATTTTTAGAAGCCAATAAGGTAATTAGTGTAAATTGTGCTTTATTGGTATCTTGATATTCATCTACTAATACATATTGAAATTTGTTTGCATAATACTCTAATATATCTGGATTTTCCATCATAATTTTTATGGTATCGTTTATGATATCATCAAAGTCAATGGCATTATTTTCTTTGAGTCTTTTTTGATACAATTCATAGATGGTTGCTATTTTTTCTTTTCGAAAATCTCCATTGGCTCTTATTTTGTATTGATCTGGTTCTAACATTTCATTTTTGGCATTACTAATTTCAGATAATACACTTCGATCTGTATAGAGTTTTTCGTCTATTCCTAAATCTTTGATACAATTTTTTACCAACGTTCTTTGGTCACTTGTATCAAATATGATAAATGAGGAATCAAATCCTATTCGATCAATAAATCTTCTTAAAATTCGTACACAAATAGAATGAAAGGTTCCCATCCATATATCTCTTGCGACATCTCCTACTAAATTGATAATTCTTTCTTTCATTTCATTGGCTGCTTTATTGGTAAATGTAATCGCTATAATATCCCATGGTTTAGCTCCTTTTTCTTGTATTAAATAAGCAATTTTATGCGTTAATACTTTTGTTTTTCCACTTCCTGCTCCTGCAATTACTAAGCATGGGCCTTGTGTATTTACTACTGCTTCATATTGTTTTTCGTTCAATCCTTCTAATATTTCTTGCATTTTTCTCCCTTTCTTCGTTTTTTATTCGTTTACTTGTTTTACTTTATGTTGTCTTTTATTTTCTCTTCTTCAAATTTCTGTTTGTATTTTACTATATTTATTTTCAAAAAGCAAGGATTTATTTTCAAATTTTAAAGATTCCTTGATTATGTATTATTCCTAATGTTAGTAAGCATCTATTTTTAAAAGGAGTGTCCCTTAATCCCCAAAATGGGGATTTTAAACAGCGTCCCTCTAAACACCAGTTGCTAAAATCCCAATAAGAAATCCGATTATGTTTCCGCATAGCAGTCATTCTTCCCTGGTACAGTTGGTTAGCTTCTGGTACTAATTCTCCAGATACGATGTATAACATAGCACCTGCTGCAAAACTTAAACATATTGCTATAATTTGTTCTGATATGGTTCCTATTAAGGCTCCAAAAAAAGCTCCTATTCCTGTTGTGACTCCTGATAGTAAGACATAAAAAATAACTTTTGCAACCTTCATTCCTCCATTTTTCATGGGTACTGCCATGGAGATTCCTTCTGGTTGAGGTTAAAGTAGACAGTTATTGTTTTTTATTTCGACTAATCTAATATTAAATTAGTCGTTTTGTTCATTACTGACACTAATATTATTTAATCTCTTAAAATTAAAAATGATATCTACTTGTTTGTCTTGGTGTATTTCTATTTTATTAATGATTATTTTCATTATTTCAGGTTTTGGTTTTTCTAATTTAAAAAATTCTCTAACTATTTTCTCTATCTCTTTACTATTATTGTTTGAAGCATTTTCTTTTTTGTTTTTTAACTCATTGTATTCCTTTTCTTTTTCATTTACTTCATCGATTAGTTTGTTAAATACCCTTTCATACATCTCTTCGTTAACTTTACCGTTTAATTTGTCAACATACATTTTGTCTATGTTATCTTTTATATGGTTAATTTCTGTTTGTTTCTGTTTTAGCATTTTTCCATAATCTTGTTTTGTTCGATTGTTTTTTACGTTCAATTCTATTTTCTTACTATCGATTGCTAAAAATAAATTCTTTATGTATTGTAGTATTGTTTTTTCTAATGCTTCATAGCTAAATCCATGTGATGTACAAAGTCCTAATTTTGAGTTTCTACGATAATTATTACATATCATAAACATATAGCCATTTTTCTTTCCTCTTACTCCTATTTTATGTTTACATTCATAGCAAAACAATAATCCATCTAATAAAAACTTATGCTTTTTTTCATTCCTATTATATTTTTGTACGATTACCATTTTTTGTACTTTATCAAAAAGTTGCTTTTCAATGATTGGTTCATGTGTGTTTTCCACAATGTTCCACTGTTCTTGTGGATTATTTCTTAACTTTCTGTTTTTATAACTTATTCTACTTCTCTTATTTTGCACAGTATTTCCAATATATATTTCGTTTTTTAAGATGTTTTTAATTGTTTTGTTTTCCCAAAATGTTGCTTTGTTGTATCTTAGCTGATTCGTTGTTGGTATTTTATTGTCATTTAGATAATTTTTAATGGCTCCTACTTCTTCTCCGTAAACTAGCCTTATGAAAAATGGTTCTAACTATTTCCGCTTCTGGCTCACATATTACTAATTTGTTTTTATCGTTTGGATCTTTTACATATCCTAATGCCGTTTTTCCGCCTACCCATTTTCCTTGTTTTTGCATAGTATGTAAGGCTGTCCTTATTTTTTTGGATAAATCTTTGGAATACATATCATTTAAGATAGATTTAAATGGTGCTATATCATTATTGCCATTATTAGTGGCAAAAGTGTCTATCCCATCTGTTACAGAAATATATCTAATTTCATGCTCTGGAAACCATCTTTCAATATATTCTCCTGTTTCTATGTAATCACGACCTAAACGTGATAAATCTTTTGTTATGACCATATTTACTTTTCCGTTTTCGATATCTCTAATCATTCTTTGGAAATCTGGTCTATTAAAATTTGTACCTGTATATCCTGGATCAATATAAGTATCTACTAATTCATATTCCCATCCTAAATTTTTTACATATTCTGTTAATAAAGATTTTTGGTTAGTAATACTTTCACTTTCATCAAATCCTTTATCTACATCTTCTTTGGATAATCTTATATAAATAGCCACTTTATAAATTACTGTTTTTATTGTTTCAAGCATTTTTCCTCCTTCCCATGCTTGATAAAAACATTTCGAATTCATATTAAATTATATCTGATTTTTTTATGAATTCAAATGCTGAAGTAATAAAAATTCTTTATCTATTTTTTTCAATAATATCAATCAAAAGATGTGATATTATTTTTTCTATTTCTTCACCCTTTTCATCAAAATACACATTAATTTTAAATGCTTCGTTCATAATTTCTCCCGCTTATTTTTATTTGTTTATTCAATTTATATGTTTAAAAATTTTTATTATTCGTATATAGTTCTATTATATATACAGCGGTTTACTATCAATTTTTCTCCCCTAATACTTGAAAAAATTAATATTTAATTTCATATTTTTTATATATTTAAGCAAAAGTTATCATAATAGAAATTCAATTAATTTGAACCTAAGTAGAAAATAGAATAATTTTATATATATGAAATATACTATTAACAAAAAATGTGTAAATACACAAAAAAGTAAAAATATTATTGACTAATTTTAAATTTTAAGATACAATTTAGCAAAAGTGTGTGTACACACAAAAAAAGTAAATGCGAGGTGTAAGATGAATATAGCAAGAGATTTATATTTAACCAAATTAAAAAATAAAAAAAACAACAAAATGATTAAAATAATTACAGGACTTAGAAGAAGTGGAAAATCATATTTGCTAGACCCAATATTTAAAAATTCACTATTGGAAGATGGAGTAAAGGGAGATCATATTATAAAGATCGATTTAGATTCTATTGAAAATAGAGAATTAACAACAGATGGATTAAAATTATATGAATTTATTATGAATAAAATTAAAGACAATGATATGTATTATATACTTCTTGATGAAATTCAAAAAGTAAAAGATTTTGAAAGTGTATTAAATAGTTTTTTAAGAAAAGATAATTTAGATGTTTATGTAACAGGTAGCAATTCAAAGTTTCTTTCTACAGATATTATTACAGAATTTAGAGGTAGAGGAGATGAAATTAGAGTTTATCCTCTTTCGTTTTCTGAATTTTATAATGCATATGAAGATAAAAAGAAAGCATTAAAAGATTATATGACTTATGGTGGTATGCCATATACATTATATTTAAAAGGGGCAGAAGAAAAAAGTGAATACTTAAGTAACTTATTTGAAAATACTTATTTAAATGATATTATTGAAAGAAATAAAATACAAAGAGAAGATATATTAGAAGCTATTATCAATATGCTATCATCATCAGTAGGCTCTTTAACAAATCCTAAAAAATTATGTGACACTTTTGTAAGTAATGGATATACAGAAGTGAATAGAAATACAATAAACTCATATATAAATTATCTACAAGATGCATTTTTAATAAATAAAGTAGAAAGATACGATATAAAAGGGAAAAAATATATTTCAACACCTTCTAAATATTATTTTACAGATATAGGGTTAAGAAATGCAAGGCTAAATTTTAGACAACAAGAAGAAGATCATTTGATGGAAAATATAATCTATAATGAATTATTGACTAGAGGTTATAATGTTGATGTGGGAATAATTGAACGATTTGAGAAAGATAATACAGAAAAAACCATAAGGAAACAGTTAGAAGTAGATTTTGTATGTAATCAAGCAAGTAAAAGATACTATATTCAATCTGCTTATGCTATTCCAAACAAAGAAAAGATGGAGCAAGAGCAAAAATCGTTGATTAATATAAATGATAGTTTCAAAAAGATAATTATTGTCAAAGATGATATAAATCTTTGGCGAAATGAAGAAGGAATTTTAATAATTGGTTTAGAAGAATTTTTATTAAATCAAAATAGTTTAGATTTATAATTATCTTGATAAATCATGTTGAAATTTTAAAATAATGAAACAATAAAATAGTAAGTTATCGCTTTGACTGAATTTTCTAATAACGATATATACTATAATGGAGAGATTTTTTGCATTTAACCTGAATTTATGCTATAATAAATGTTAGTATATTGTTTTTGAAACCAACAAGTGCAGCACTTGGAGGTTTCAAAACCTTCAAGAAAATTTTACGGAGGTAAACATTATGGCATGGAAAGATTATGAAACTTTAGATGTAACAAAAGAAACAGCTACAAAAAAGGAACTGGAGAAATTACACATACAATATGAAAACGAGAAAAGAAAACGTGAACCAGTCAATAAAGGTGGAAGGGCAGATATGTTCAAAAAGAGATATTCTTAATAATTGTTTTGTAATCTAAAGTAACAACCAAAGTAGTAAAAATTTGTTTTCTACTTTGGTTGTTGCAATATGTAATGAAAAAGTTAGAGCTAATATACAAATTTGTAATTTTAAAGATTTATAATAATTTGTAAGGGAGATAAAAATATATGAAACGAAAGGTTATTTTATATATTTCACAAAGTTTAGATGGATTTATTGCAGATAGCAAAGGAAATGTTGACTGGATTTTAGGCAATAATGAAAATTATGATAGTGATTATGGATATGAAAATTTTATTAAAGATGTGGATACTGTTATTTTAGGAGCAAACACATATAAGCAAATAAAAAATGAATTATCACCAGACAAGTGGGTATATGAAAATTTACAAAGCTATGTTTTAACTAATGAAATAATCGAAGATACTACAAATATAAAATATGTTAATATGAAAATAAAAGAACTAATAAATAGATTACAAAAAGAACATGGAAAAAATATATGGATATGTGGAGGAGCAAATTTAGTAAATCAATGTGTAAAAGAAGATTTAATTGATGAATATCAAATTACAACAGCTCCAATTATTTTAGGAAATGGAATTAGACTTTTTGAAGCAAATAATAAAAATATTAAACTAGAATTGAAAGATACGAAAGAAGAAAATGGCTTAATACTTGGAATATATGCAAAGAGATAAATTACAATTTCTATGTTTAACTTAAATTTTAAACAAAAATAATTTCTATTATTTTTTCATAATATAGTCCTTTTTTGGCAGGGATTCCCTATCTTTCGATAGCGAATCCCTACCTCGACACGCCAAAGTAGGGAATTAAAATGCTATAACTAGCTAAATATCAATATTTATTGATTTTTAAAAATAGAGAATTTTTTCAGAATAAAAAATGTAAAAATTCCCTACTTTTTTGTGCTGTAAAATTATAAATTAATTTGAATTCAAATCGTTTATCAAGCAAATTTAACTTGGTGTCTACTTTGGAATCTACCTTCTGGTATATCGTGTAAGCAAATGGCTATCGCTAGACTTAATCCTAATTTTATAGAAGCTTCAAAACCAGATCCGAATCGCTAATCCTTCTGGAAAATTATGAATGGCTAATCCTATCGATACAATGATTCCTGTTTTCAATAATTTTCCATTTCCTTTGCTCTTTTTAGTATGCCTTTCTATTTTTTGACTAAATTTTTTTTCAACAAGTAAATCGCAAAAGATCATAGATATAATTCCTATGATAGTTCCTATTACTACTTTAATCACGGAACTAATTCTCAATGCTTCTGGGATTAAGTCAAAACATATGACTGCCATCATAAGTCCTGACGCAAAAGCTAATATAAAACTTAGGAATTTGTTAGATTGCTTTTTTATTACAACTCCAATAATTCCCCCTAATGTGGTTCCAAAAGTTCCAAAAAATAACCCTAAAAGGGTAGTTTTTATGATTTCTTCCATGTGCTTTTCTCCTTTTTGTTTTATTTTAGTTTATTAAAACGTAAGAGGATTTATTCTGTATTCTTTTACAATAGAAATAATATCTTTAGAACCTTCCACTTCCTATACAAGAAAAAAACATCCATTAGGATTTCTTCTTTTCAATGCTTTTTATTTTTTACAATTATAAGTTTTTTATTTTAATTTTATCCTCTAATTGTTCCTATTTATTATTTTTATCTTGTTTATAAAGAATAAGAAAAATTAGTAATAACGCCACTCCTATGCCCATTAAATAAAATCTTAATTGAAAACTCCAAGTTACCTCTGTACTATCCTGAAACATTTGAATAGAAAGGTTATTAGCCTTATATCTTGTATTTAGCATGATTAATAATTGTATTATACTTGGTATGAATGTTAACTTTACATTTGTTAATCCTTTAAAAAATTTTAGTGAAATATTTTCAGCAAAGATAATAATTAAACTAAAAATAGATAATATAAGAACCCATTTTCCATCTGTTCCTTCAATATCAAGATATTTTAATATCTTATTTACATTTTCAGTTTCTTTTTTTCTGTAATCCCATTTTTATTTTCCAATAATTATCCTCCAGTTTATCCTATACGGAATGATTATTTTAAAGTTATAAAAAAATTGCTTCTTTATTCAAAAAAAGCAATTTTTTTTTTCATTCTTCTCCTTTTAATCTCTCAGCTCTATCAGCAGCAATCAAATTATCTATCATTTCATCGATTTCTCCGTTTAGGAAATTTTCCATTTGGTAAATACTCATTCCTATTCTATGATCCGTAATTCTTCCTTGTGGGTAATTATAAGTTCTGATTTTTTCACTCCTATCTCCTGATCCTACTTGTGTTTTTCTACTATTGGCAATTTCGCTATCTTGTTTTTCTTTTTCAATTTCATATAATTTTGTTCGAAGCATCTTCATAGCATTATCTTTATTTTGAAATTGTGATCTTTCTGTTTGACATTCTACTACAATTCCTGTTGGCTCATGAATTAATCTTACGGCAGAAGAAGTTTTGTTGATATGTTGCCCTCCAGCACCAGAAGCCCTAAATACTTCCATTTTTATGTCAGAAGGATTGATTTCTATTTCAACATCTTCTACTACTGGTAATACTGCAACAGTTGCTGTGGAAGTGTGAATTCTTCCACTACTTTCTGTATCTGGTACTCTTTGTACTCTATGGACACCACTTTCAAATTTCAATCTACTATAAACACCTTTTCCTGTTATCATAAAAGATATTTCTTTATAGCCCCCTAGTCCTGTCTCGTTTTCATTTAAAACTTCTAATTTCCAGTGCTTCTTTTCTGCATACATTGTATACATTCTAAATAGGGTTCCTGCAAATAGAGCTGCTTCTTCTCCTCCTGCTCCTGCTCTAATTTCACACATAATATTTTTTTCATCGTCTGGATCTTTCGGAATCAATAAAATTTTCAATTCTTCTTCTATTTTTGGTAAATTTTCTTTTGCTTCATAATATTCTACTTCTGCTAATTCTTTCATTTCCACATCTTGCATTAATTCTTCTGCTTCTTGCATGGTTTCTTTTACTTTTTTATATTCTCTAAATTTTAATACAATATCTTCTATGCTTGCATGTTCTTTCATTAATTTTTGCCATTCTGCTTGATTGGCTATTATGGTCGGATCAGCAATTAATTTTGTTAATTCCTCATACCTTTTTTCTACGGCTTCTAACTTTTCAAACATAATTTTCTCCTCATCTTTTCATTTACTTTTGGTATTATACTACATTTTAAAGATTTGTTCAATAGAAAAGAAGAAGAAAATAGTCTATAAAAACTTTAATGATTAAGTTTTATAGACTATTTTTTTATATTTCTACTAATTGAAACTTTAAATTCAAATTTTCTAAAATTTCTTTTTCTCGATTTGTACAAGTAAATATTATAATTTGATGTTCACAAAATCTTTTCGCAATATATCGTAAAATATTTTCTAATCTTTTGGTATCATAATAAGCAAATACTTCATCTAAAATAATCGGCATTTTTTCTTCTGATAATTCTTCCACCATAGCAAGCCTTAAAGAAAAATATAATTGATCAATGGTTCCTATACTTAATCTAGATGCATTTACATAATTCCCATTTTCTAATTCTACCATTAATCCTGTTTCATCATTTAAGCTTACCTTTGTATATTTTCCTTCTGTGATTTCTGAAATAGTTTCTGATAATCTACCTGTAAACTTAGGGGTTACTGTATTTTTCATTTTGTTATAAGATTGCTCTAAAATCTCTTTTGCGAGCATCATGCTCTTTTCTATTTTTTTCAAGTTTACCATTTTTTCTTTATGGTTAATTAGATCTTCTTCAATTTTAGATAATTTTTCTAATTTTGCTTCTAAATTTTCATCATCAATTTGCAATGTATGTAGTACTATTTTTTTCTCACTGATTTCATTTTCGATTTTTTGTATGTTTTTATTAATATTTTCTAATTTATTTTCATTATTTTTTTCTATTTTTTTCTTATTTATTTCTTGTTGTATTTCTTGACTATTTTTTTCTAATAATTCTATTTGGAAATTGAATTGTTTTATTTCTGAATTTGTTTTTTCGATTTCAATTTTTATTTTATTTTCTTTTTTATTTATTTTATTTTTTAAAAATAAATAAAAAATCAAATCCACTGGTATTGTAAGAATGCATGCAAAATTAAAATAAATATTTTTTATCCATATAAATTGTAAAATATTGCTTAAAATAATCAAAAATAATATCATAAAATTTATTTTATTTAATTTATTTTTATCAGCATTTACTTTTTTATTTTGTTCTAAATTATTTTTATTTCTTAAATTAATATTATTTATTTGATTTTTTATTTCATTTATTTTTTCATCGTTTTTATTTTTTAAATTTATTTTTAAATTTATTTTTTCAGCTTCAATTTTTTCATTTTCTTGTAGTAATTTTTCTTCTTTTAAAATTCTCATTTCTTTTTCTAATTCTTCTATTTGTTTTATAAATTGACTTTTGTTTTCTTCTATTTCACACTTTATGTTTACACTTTTTTCTATTTCTTTCTTTTCCTGTTCTAATTCCTCTATCTTTTTATGAATTAAATTGATTGGCTTTTCCCTAGATCTTTCGGTTCCAATTTCTTCTAATATACGTCTATTAATTCGATCAATTGCCCTTTTATAGGATACATTATCCTCTCCTGTTCCTACTAAGTTTGCAACCTTTTGGATTAAGATATTTTGATCCTGTTTTTCTAGTTTTACTTCTTGTTGATTCATCAGTACAGTAGAAGAAAATAAAGACTCATCTACTTTTGTTTGTTCATAAAAAAATTCATTTCCTTTATTTTTATCAATATTAAACTGTTTCGAAATATCTTCCATTCTTTCATTCAATATTTGTGGATTTTTTTTCTTAAAATCTCTAAATATTTCAAATTTTTCCTTTGTTTCTAATTCGTATTCTAATTTCCCTGAAAATTCTTCTCCCAGCCATGGTGTGTATCTCTCGAAATCAGATATTTCTTTTCCATTTTTATTTTTGGAAATTCCATAAAAAGAATTTTTAATATAATTTAATATTGTTGATTTTCCTGACTCATTTGTCCCATAAATAATATTTATATAATCTCCAAAATTGATTTCTTTGTCTTTTAATTTTCCATAAGCATTTATTTTTATTTTTTTTATTTTCAAAATATCCTCCTTTTGATTAAAAAGTTATTATTCTAATGCTTCTAATCCTATTTCAATAGCTTTTTCTATGATTTCTCTTTCCTCTTCTAGCATTTCTTCTTTTAATTTTTTATCCATTTCTTGTGCAAATAACCCTTTTAATGTATTTTCATTTGCCATTTTTTCTAAATGATATGCTATTTTTGTATGATCTTTTATTTTTATGATTCTTTCATTTGAAATGTATTTTAATAATTCATATTTATTGATTTCAAAATTTCGATTTCCTATTAGTACAATTTTTATATATTCATTTTCTTTGACTTCTAATTGATTTATTTTTTCTATTAATTCTTCTTTGGATAAGAGATTTGTTACTTCTATTTCTTTTTCCATAAATTTTTCTTCATCTAATGGAACAAAATCTAATTGTAAATGATTTTTTTCTATTTCTCCTACCATCATTCCATGTTCTCCTAGTTCATCAAATCCAAGTGATATGGTTGAACCTGGATATACCATATTGGTGTTTTTATCGTCTAATTTGTGAATATGCCCTAATGCTATATAATCAAATCCTTTTTCTTTTAGTAATGCTTTCTTAATGGAATTGTATGGTTTGTCCTCTATGGAAGCACCATCTAATGTCCCATGTATGATTAATATATTTATTTTATTTTTATCTTCTATTTCTAAGTTTTCGATTCCACAATTGCTACAATAAAAATCGCCAAATCCATAGCCATAAATATCTATTTGTTCCCCTTCTATTCTTTCTATTTTATTTTGAAATATTTTTACATTTTCACTCCAATTAAATTGTTTGTAATAAGAATTTTTAATATATGGATCATGATTTCCTGGACTGATATATATTCTGGTGTTTGGAATTTCTTTGAATAAATTGTTAATATATTCAATGGTAGATTGCTTTACATATTGGTGTTCATAAAGATCTCCTGAAATAAATAAGTATGGAATTTTATTTTGTTTGATTGATTCAATTACTTTTTTAAAAACTTTTCGTTGTTGTAATCTTCGTAAATCCCCTAAAATATCTTTATCTGATAAATTAACAAATGGGCTATCAAAGTGTAAATCCGCAATGTGAACAAATTTCATTTTTTTCTCCTTTTTCTTTTTATTCTAAGAGTTATTCTACTATATTTTTGTATTTTTTGCAACTGATTGTACGAATTTTTTTTCGCTTTTTATTTTCTATTTTTATAAAAAAAATTGCCTCAAGGTTTTTCCCTTCGGCAATCTTTTTTAATCTTCATCCATTGGTCCAAATAATTCATCAAATTTTGCTTCTAATTCTTTTTGCAAATCGTAAAGTTCATCGTTTTCTTCTTGCTCTTGTGGTAACATTGGTGCCTCTTCTTCAAAATCATCTAAATTTAATGTCTGTACTTTTTCTTTCTGTGAAACTGTTTGTTTTATGCTTTCCAAGTTCTTATCGGTTGATTCTTCTTCAAATAGATCATCTAATGATTCTATTTTTAAATTTTCTACTGCTTTTTCATCTTTATCTTCTACATAGGGATTATATGGATTGTATTTTCTCCATACTCCTCTATCTTTTTCTCCAATGTCATTATGGCTAATTTCAAATGCTGCCATTTTCTTTGCCATTGGATGTTTGAAATAGTAAAATTTTCTAGCTTTTACTGGTTTTATTCCTTTTTCATAAATGATACATTCATCATTATCCATTCTACGAAGTTCATCTGGTGTCATTAAAGCTCTTGCCATTACTTGATCAGATACTGATTTTCCTGTTTTCCAATTTTGTCTATCTCGGTTAATGGATATACTATCTCTTCCTATGGTTTTTTCCCCTAATGCTTTTGAAAAATATTCTACGGTTTTGTAAGAATTACTTCCTAAAAATATGTGTGTATCACAGTTTCCCATAATAGTTTCATATGATTTTTCGTAAACAGCTTCTAATTGGTCTATATTTTGTAAAATAACACTAAAAGAAATTTTCCTACTTCTTGAGGTAGATATTTTTTTATCAAAATCTGGTATTTTTCCAATATTGGCAAACTCATCCAAGATGAAAAATGTTTGCTCTTTTAATTTTCCTCCATTTCGATCTGCATGGTCATATAATTGCTGTATCATTTGAGCAAAGAATATGGTTAACAAAAAGTCATAAGCGGTATGGGTATCAGATGAGATAACATATACTGCTGTTTTTCTGTTTCCAATTTCTTCAAAGTCTATTGTATCAGTTGAAGTCAATTCTGCTATTTCTTTTGAATCAAATTTTCCTAATTTAGATTGTAAAGAACTTAAGATGGATCCATATGTTTTTTCTGGTGCTATTTCAATGGACTTATAGTACATTCTTGCTGGATGATCATAAGGTAATTGGCTAATTAATTCTGTTAATAAGTTACTTCCACCTTTGTTATTAGCTGCTCTAACTAATTCCGCACAACTGGCTAAGTTTTGTTCTTCTTCTGGTCTGGTAGCAATCAAATAATAGATTAATGCTTTTAGTAACATTTCAGCCATATCATCCCAATATGGATCTGCGCTGGAACTATTGTCTGATTTTTGCCCTTTTATAACTGTATTGGCAATAACATCAACATCTAATTCTGATGAAATATGCATTAATGGATTATATCCATCACTATATTGTGGTCTTACTAAATTCAAAACTTTTATTTCATATCCTTGTTCTTTTAGAAAACCTGCTGTTCGATCATATAATTCTCCTTTTGGATCTGTAAATACATAAGATCCTAGGCATTGATAAGCATTTGGAATAGAATAAGAAGCAGATTTACCAGAACCTGATCCGTCCTACTACTAATACATTAACATTCCCTCTTTTATCTACTGGTAAGTAATTATCTTCTGCTAATATGATTCCTTTGTTTCGATCTAATATTTGGTATTGTTCTCCTCTTTGGCTCCAGTCACTTGATCCATGTTCAATATCAGTATATTCATTTTTGGGTGCACTTCTTACAACTCCAATAAAGAAAAATACGGCATAAAATATCGTTACTACTAATAAGGTTGAAAAGTAAGTTCCACTTGCTCCTTGTCCAAAAATATTACTTATGGTTCCAAATGGATTTCCTATTGATTCTCCAAAGACTTTAAAAAATACTTGCAAATCCATTTTTCCATTTAATCCTGCCATATGGGAACTATAAGCAAATGGCGAAACAAATACTATGGCTATAAAAATCCATAGTATTGCAAATATAATAAAATTTTTTCTATTTTTTCGGATTGCTCCTTCTAATTTGTAGTTCATCCTTTTTTCACCTACTCTTTTGTATTAAATTTCCATCCCTTTGTCTTTTTCTTGTATTTTTTCTTCTACTTTGATTTCTCTCCCATCCATTCCTATTCTTTTAACTGCTCCCTCTTTTGCGATTTCACAAATATGAGAGGATGCTTTTAATTCTAAAAATTGATTCCATTCTTGTTGTAAATATGCTTTATCTACAATCATTTTTTCTCCTTTTTTTTCAGAAGGCATTTTTACAATTTCTTTCTCTTCTTCTGTGGTATAAGCTACTCCTAATGTTAATTTTTTCATAATTACACTTCCTCCTTAAGAATCTTCTCTTATTTCAAATGCAAAATAAGATTTGTATGGTTTTAATTTACATTTCCCTTTTACTTCATTTGTATTTTCATCAAAATATAAAACTGGCTTTACTTCTTCTGCTGTTTCTGGATCAATAATTGATATTGGTCTTTTTAAATTTGGTGTGTACAAAAAGTCTTTATATTCATGTTCTTTTTCTGAATATAGTGTATCAAATTTAATTGGTAAAGGTTTTTTGGTGATTTTCACCTTATCATCAATTAGTATCCCAGTATTTACTACTACTTTGTCGTTTCCAAATGACAATATAACTAAAGAATTTCCTTCTGGTAATGGTCGATCTACAAAAAAGGTTCTCTTAATATTTTCTCCTCTAATTTCTGAAGTATGATCTAATCTTTCTACTGTATATCGTGGACTACCTTCTCTAAATTCTTTTTCTGTTTCAGTTACTTGATAAATTACTGTACTTACTCCCTTTGGATCTGTGATACTAAAGTTCTTTCCTTCCCACGTCTCCATTTTTATTCCTCCATTTCTATGTTTCTTAATCCATAGTTTGTCATTTGTTACAATACTATAATTAATTATAGCGGATTTTACACATTTTGTCAATATAAGATTTATGTTAATTATAGGATTGGTTCCTTTCTTGGATTAAAATCTGATATTTCATTTAATTTTTCAAACATGCTTTTTTCTTGCTCGGTTAAATTTTTTGGTACGACTACTTTTATTTCTGCAATTAAATCTCCTCTTTGTCCATTTCCTTTTTTGTAGCCTTTTCCTGGTATTTTTATTCTTTCTCCACTTTGAATTCCTTGCGGTATGTAGATTTTAGTTTCCTGATCAAGAGAAGGAATGGTTGCCTTTGTTCCTAAGGCTGCCTCCCATGGAGTTAATAATAAATCGGTATATAAGTCTACCCCTTTTAGTTGATATGTTTTATTATCTTCTATCTTGATTTTTATAAATAGATCTCCATTTTTTCCTCCGTTTTCTCCTTCTTTTCCTTGCCCAATTAATCTTATTTTTTCTCCATTTTCCATTCCTTGTGGTATGGTGATGGTTATATTTTTTATCTTTCCTTCTGCATTTCTTAATGCAATTATTTTCTCCACTCCATAAAATGCTTCTCGAATTCCTATCCTGATTTCTGTTTCAATATTTTCTCCTTTTAGGGCAACAGTTTTAGGATTGTCTTGTCCATTTTTTCCTTCTGTATTTCCAATAAATAAATTAAGAATTTTTCCCTTTTCTCCTTTTCCTGAAAATGCCTTTTCACTTTTGGCAAAACGTGAATTCCATATTCTATCATATTTTCTTTTGGAAGCTGGAACAGATAAAGTTCGATAAGCTTCGTTTATATCTTTTAACCTTTCTTCTGCTAGCTTGTCCCCTAGATTTAAGTCTGGATGATATTTTTTAGCAGCTAGACGATAGGCAATTTTTATTTCATCAATCGATACATGACTTGTTTCTAAGTCTAGTATTTTATAATAATTTTTAAAGATCATTTTTAACATCCTCCCTCTATTCAGGTATGCTTATTATATCATATATGAAAAAAAAATCCATAGTTTTTATGGATTTTTATTCATTTTACTATTTTTATTATTTTTGTAGTTAGATAGATGATTTCAACGTTAGTGATGTTATTTTTGTAGTCGTAGAACCATAATCACCATCCCAACCAGCAAGAATTATTTGTATACTTTTTATTGTTTTAGAAAGATCACAATTTAAAGATAGATTATAATTTTCTGTTCTTGCTCCTCCACGTTTTCCTTCAAAACTATCTACCACTGTTTTTCCATCTGTATAGGTGATTGTAACAGAACCTTTTCCTTCTGCCCAAGGTCCATTTCCACCACCACTAGCGACAGTAAAAGAACATGCTGCATTTGCTGATAATAAATGAGTTAATCCTATTTTTTCAAGGGCACTCCCTTCTATTAAAATTTTTGCTTTAAAATTAGCTGTACCAGAACCATGCCCAGCAGCAAAGTATTGATTGGTAAAAGTTTTTGATTCACAACTTGTCCAAGTTGCTTGAAATCCTGCTTGTTTTGGTGTCAGATTATTTTTTCTCATATAATCAAAAATTTCAATATTTACTAATTTTCTTGCTGTAATTACAATATTATCTGTTACTTGTTCAATCCTAATTTTTTTAGTTTCTGTATCAATAGGAATTGTTTCTTCTCCCATTTTTACTTCTATCTTAGAAACTTCTATCCCCTCTTCGACCAAAATTGTTGCTTGGTATGATTCTCCTTTTTGGACTCTTCTTCGTTTGCTATCAATTGTAATCCCTTCTGTCAAGTCTGTTGTTATACGATAAGAATTCTTTTGCCATTCTTCTTTGGTTCCGAAATAAGTTACTATTAGTTTATCATCTACTCGATAAACATAATCTCCATATTCTAAAATTATTTCTTCCTCATTCACATCACTCAAAGTAATTTTTTCATCATTTTCTAAAAAATTTTCTAAGAATTCTAAATTGATCAGAGCTTTCTTCTCAATTTGTGCTTCTGAAATCTTTAATTTTATGGCTTCTTCTCCTTGTTTTATCTCTGTTTCCTCTTTTGCCTGTGTTGCTTTGTTTAAAATTCCACCTTCTCCTGTTAATGTAGCTATGCTCACTCCTGCCAAAATGAGTAGCACAATGATGGTAATGACTAATGCAATTAATGTAATTCCCTGATTTCTTTTCATTTTTTCTTTTGTCCTCCATTTCTTTTTTGTTTTATTATATCTTTTCTTAATTTTCAGGACAATGAAATCAAGATTTTTAATGGTTCGTTTTTTTACATAATTTTATAACTGAAAAAAACAGATTAAAATAAAAAAATTATCTTAATCTGTTTCTGTACTTAATTCTATGATTCTATCCAATAATGTTTCATAGGGAATTCCACTCGCTTCCCATAATTTTGGATACATACTGATATTGGTAAAACCTGGTAAAGTATTAATCTCATTAATATAAATTTCATTACTTCCTTCTTCTACAAAAAAATCGACTCGTGATAATCCTTTTCCATCTATTGCTTTAAATGCTTTTATTGCCTGTTTTCTAATTTCTTCTGTTATATTTTCTGGCAAATGAGCTGGAATCTCTGTTTTTGATGCCGTATTGTTATATTTGGCATCATAACTATAAAATTCTTCTGCTGATTTTACTTCTCCCACACAAGAAGCAATTACTTCTTCATTTCCTAAAACAGCACACTCTACTTCTTTTCCTTTTATTCCTTGTTCAATTAAAATCTTAGGATCAAATTTAGCAGCATATATAATGGCTTCTTTTAATTCTTGTTTATTATGTGCCTTACTAATCCCTATACTAGAGCCCGAATTAGAAGGTTTAATAAACATTGGAAATTTTAAATTTCCACTTACTTTTTCTACCGCTTCTTCTATTTTTAATTTTTCTCCTTCCAAAATATCATTTACCAAAATATAATCCTTTTTGTATTTTTTTATAAATTCATATGGTGCTTGTTTTAATCTAGCTTTTTCAAAAATAATCTTTGTATAAACTTTATCCATCCCTATACTAGAAGCCAAAATTCCACACCCAACAAAAGGCTTTTTTAACAATTTAAACATGCCTTGGATGCTTCCATCTTCTCCATATAAACCATGCAATACAGGAAACAAAATGTCTAATTTCTTTAAATATTCAAAAATATTTTCAATTTTTTCTTTTTTTACTTGTCTTTCCGATTCCCATTGATACCATATACCATTTTCCCCAAGAAAAATTGGGTAAATATCATATTTCTTCTGATTGATGTTTTTTAAAATGGATTGTGCTGATTTTATAGATACTTCGTTCTCTGTTGACATACCTCCAAAGATAATTCCTAATTTTATGGATTGCATTCCATCATCTCCTCCGCTAATTCAAAAAATTTCATTTTATTAGAAGCTTTAAACAAAATAACATCTCCTGTTTTCTGAATTTCTTTTAATTTTCTTATAACTTCTTCTTTGGTTTCAAAATAATATACATTATTGGGTTCCATTCCTTCTTTTTTTGCTTGCTTTCCGATGTCTTTTGCCATTTCTCCTGAACAAATTAAAAAATCAATTTTATGATCATAAACTATTTTTCCTACCTGTTCATGTAATTTTTGTGAATATTCTCCCAATTCTAACATATCTCCTAATACTGCAATCTTCCTTGCCTTTTTAAATTCGGATAAATATTTTAAACTGGCTTCCATTGCTTCTAAACTTGCATTGTATGCATCATTAATAATTTTTATTCCATTCTTAGTTTCTTTGATATCCATTCTTTTTTTGGTTAGTTCAAATTCTGCAATTCCTTTTATGATTTTTTCATTTTGTATTTTCATGGTTTTTCCTACGGCAATAGCACATAACGAATTCGAAATAAAGTGTATTCCACCTACTGGTACCTTTACTTTTATTTTTTCTTCCTCTCCTTCACAGATAAATTCACTCCCTTTTTCTTTTAATTTAATTTCTTTTGCTTCTATCATGCTCTTTTCT
Organism: uncultured Clostridia bacterium; assembly: GCA_949118805.1. Lineage (GTDB taxonomy): Bacteria > Bacillota > Clostridia > TANB77 > CAG-508 > CAG-269. Next base: position 60,079 of record CASAUJ010000002.1, read on the forward strand.
TCTATTCCATAGGTAAGAACCTTTCTTTTTCCTTCGTTTTGTTTTTTCCATTTATGTAACATATCATTATCATTATTTATAATAATTGTTGCTTGCTCATTTCCTTCTATGATTTCTAATTTTGCTTTTAAAATATTTTCTCTTGATCCTAAATTACCGATATGAGAAGTTCCTATATTGGTAATAACACATATATCTGGTTTAGCAATATTGGTTAATAAACGAATTTCTCCTGCATGATTCATTCCCATTTCTAATACCATTGCTTCTTCTTCTTGTAATTTCAAAATTGTAAAAGGCAAACCAATATTATTATTGTTATTTCCTATGGTTTTTAAAGTTTTATATTGTTGTGATACTACATTAGCAATCATATCTTTTGTACTGGTTTTTCCTACACTTCCTGTAACAGCAATTACAGGAATTTGATAGAAACTCCTTTTTTTCTTTGCAATTTCATACAATGCTTCTAAGGTGTCTTTTACTTTTATAATATTTTTATTTCTATATTTCTGTAATTCTTCAGCTTTTTCTTTTATTTCTGAAACAATAACACATTCTGCTCCTTTTTCTATTGCTTGTTCCCAAAATTGATTTCCATCAAAATTTTCTCCTTTAATAGCAATATAAGTATCTCCTTTTTGAATGGTTCTTGTATCTTTTGAGAAATTCTTACACTCGTATGTTAAGTTTCCTTGTAATAGTTCCCCTTTTGTTACTTCTAATATTTCCTTTATCTTTAAATTTCTCATAATTCCTCCCTCATTTTCTTTTGCTAAATTATATGCTTATTTTTTACTTTTTGCAACTAAGGAATTTTTTCTTTTTATGAACAAAAAAATCATTAGAAATCTTCTAATGATTTTTTGTTCAAAATAGCTATTTATTTTCTACACTTCTGTTGGCTATTTCTATTGCCTTTGCTACAATGTTTCCACATTGTTTTGAGGAAACATTTGCCCAACTTCCTCCATCCTGTTTTACTTGCTCATAAACGCCTAATTCTTTCGCTATTTCTTCTCTTAAATTTTCAGACATTAATTTACTATTTCTAGACATAACATCCTCCTAAATATAAATCTAACTAGATTTTAATCATAAAACTTAAATAAAAGTTTTATAATTATAGTATTCTCAATTTTTCAGATTTTATTTTGACATTTTTTGTTTTTTTTATACTTTTTTTATCAAAATATGATATAATGAATTTGATTATTTATTTTAGCAAAGGAGAATTTTATGAGCAATAAGAATGATCTTTTAGAAAAAGAAGAAAAAACTGCCAAAATTCTTGAAAAAGAGAAAAAAGATATCACAACAATAGAAAAAAACATGGACTCTACTCTTACGCCTTTAGAAAAAAAGCAATTTGATGTTATGTCTATTTTCACTTTGCTTGTGGTTATTTTTATTGTCTCTTTATTACTTTTATTTGGTATTTTTACTTTATATAACAGTTTGAATCGAAATATTATTTCTGGTATTTCGATCAAAGGAATTGACGTTTCTTCCTTAAGCCCATCTGATGCCAAATATCGATTAGATCATGAATTAAAAAGTAAACTTCCAGAAGAAATCACCTTAAAACATGGTGAATTTGAAACGACACTTTCTCTTTCTCAAATGGATGTCAGCTTTGATACGAAAAGTGCGACTGATTTAGCTTATCAAATAGGGAGAAATGGAAATGTTTTTGAAAATAATTTTCAAATCATTTCTTGTTGGTTTGGAAAAATAAATATTGAACCTAATATTACTTTTAATAAGCAATTATTACGCAAAAACTTAGAAGATCTTTCTAGTCAATTACCAGACAATGTTGTTCAAAGTAGTTACTATATAGAAAACAATGAATTAATTATTACCTCTGGAAAAGAAGGAAATGTAGTAAATGTGGAAGCAACCATAGAAGCCATTAAAAATTCAATTTCTACTCTTTCTGCTTTCACGCAACCAGTAGAAATTGTTGTAAAATCGGAACAACCAAAAGAAATCAATATAGAACAAATCTATCAAGAAATCCGTAAAGATCCTGTTGATGCTTCTTATACCAAAGAGCCTTTTGCGATCCATCCTTCTGAAAATGGAATGGATTTCCAAATTTCTTTAGAAGAGGCAAAAGCTTTCATTGCTTCTGAAAAAAAAGAAGAATATGTGATTCCCTTACGCATTATTACTCCTAATATTACTACTAATATGATAGGAACAGAAGCTTTTCCAGATTTATTGTCTACTTTTTCTACTCGTTATGTGGCTAGTAATTGGAATCGAGCAACAAATTTAATGCTTGCTGGTAGAAAAATAAATGGAACTGTTGTAATGCCTGGTGAAACTTTTTCTTATAATAAAGTTGTTGGTGCTAGAACAATTGCTGCTGGTTATAAAGAAGCTCCTATTTATGTGGAAGGAAAAGAAGTGGATGGTCTAGGAGGCGGTATTTGTCAAATCACTTCTACTTTGTATAATGCTGTTATTTATGCTAATTTAGAAATTACGCAACGAACCAATCATCAATTTATTCCTTCTTATGTCCCTGCTAGCAGAGACGCTACGGTTGTTTATGGTGCACTTGATTTTCAATTTAAAAATAATCGAAATTATCCCATTAAATTAGTTTGTACTGTGGCTAATGGTATTGCTAGCTTTCAAATTTTTGGTATGAAACAAGAAGATGATTGTGAAGTTCAGATTTCTTCCTATGAAACAGGAAGATCTGCTACTTCTATTTATTCAGAAGCTTATAAAATTTTGAAACGTGATGGTCAAGTGGTAGATCGCCAATTATTGTCAAAAGATACTTATAAAAAACATTAACAAACAACACTCAACTAGAAAAATAAAGTTGAGTGTTTTATTTTTTACATAGTTAGGGTTCCATTTGGTGTGTTATGAATAATCAAAATGTCTTCTTCTCTTCCATTTTCGACATTAATATAAACTAAGAATTCTTTTTCTTCTACTTTTCCCTTAAATTCATAACATAAAATTTCCGTTTGCCATTTTGTTGGAATCATAGCTAATCCCTCACTTTTCAGTTCCAAATTTTTATTTAATGATTTTTTTGCTTCTTCTTGTGTTATTTTTGTTTTAGGAAATTTTCTTTGTTTATGATTATTTAAATATCCAGTTGTTTCAATTCCTAATATTTCTCCATTATCTAATGCTACTTTTACTTTTATTAAGTCAGGATATAGGATAACATCCTCTTGTGTAGCGGCATAGTTGATTGTAACAATCCCTTCTTGTTTTAAATAATAAGTTTCTTTCATATTTTTAAAACCTTTTTCTTCTAAATATGCCTTTGCTTTTTGATCTGCTTCTTCTTGGGAAATGATTTCTGTATTGACTTCTCGATTGGTATTGGTGTAAACAATATGTCCACCTTTTTTAGAAATGGATATTTGTGTATTTATATCATCTTGTTTTGTAATGGAAAAGTCATAGACTGGAATTACTGCATTTTCTGAAAATCCAAGGCTTGTTATTTCTTTTATGTTATCTTTCCCCATAAATTTTTCGACTATCTCTCTTGCTTTTTCCTCTTCTATCTCCTCTCCTGTTAATCCTACTTTTTCATGATTGGTTAAATGTTCAGAAAAAGCTCCATCATAAATTAGTCCAGAATATTCATGAAAATTTTCTTCTAAATTACTAAAACTTTCTTTTGAAATATTATCTACTTGTTGAGCAAATGCAATTGTTCCTTTTTTTGTTAATTCTCCCCAAGAAAATCTTCCATTATTTAAATCCTCTGATAGTTGATTTAAAGTATTCTCTAATTCCACACTATAAGAATGTAAATCTTTTAAATTATTTAAATCTTCTTGTGTTAAATTTTCATGATAAATATTTTTTCTAGATAAAGAATAACTATAATCACTTACTTGATTTAAGAATTTTTCTGTGTTTTCAAGTTCTTGACTTTCAATTGGTAATCTTGCTAAATAACTTTGTGCTAAATTCGCTTCTCTCCATAAATGGGTTAACGTTTCTGCCCCATGTTCAGAAGTAGAAGATATTAAAGATTTTGCCAAATAAGTTTCCACATTTTGTACATAATCTACTAGTTCATAAAATGCCATATTATAGCTGTTTTCAGAAGCTTGTCTGTATTGTCTTTGTCTTTGGTATAAGAGAATTCCTAATGCTACTACAATGATTAATAATACACAGATTACACTTAACATATGTCCCTTTTTTAATCTTTCTTTCCAATCTTGTAATTTATTCATAATCAATATCTCCTTTTTATTTTTAATTATTTACAAAAACGGTGCTTTCCTATTGTTTTTACAAGAGGACGCGACCAAATCCATTTATTTGTTGCTGTTGCTGGGTTAAAATAATAAATACATCCTCCTGTTGGATCCCATCCATTCATTGCATCACGTGCTGCTTTATAAACCGTAGATCCTTCACTAATTGGTTGATTTATCTGCCCATCTGCTACGGCTGTAAAAGCTCCTGATTGATAGATAACACCTGCTATGGTATTGGGAAATTGAGAACTTTTTACTCGATTTAAAATAACAGCACCAACTGCTACTTGTCCTTCATATGGTTCTCCTCTGGCTTCTCCATTAATTGCTCTTGCCATTAATTGGATATCGGAGTTTCCCGAAGAAGCTGCATAACTAATATTTTCTTTTTTTATGTCATCTTTTAAAAAAAGAAAAAATAAAATTATGAGTAATAAAATTGTAATTATACTTATGGTTCTTACTATGTTTTTCAAAATATCACCTTTTCTTATTCATTTTTTATTATTTTGCATTTTTATTTAAAAAATATTCCATTTTTTGAAATTTTATTTTTTTTGTGATAGAATAAGGAAAAAAGGAGATTCGCTAGGATATGAAAAAAATTCTAATTTTTTATGCCTCTTATGGAGGAGGACATTTAAATGCTGCAAAGTCTATTTATGAATATCTTTCCTCTTATGATATGGTAGAAAATATTGAAATGATAGATTGTATGAAATATGTAAATAAAACGGTAGAAAAATTAACCACTGCTGCTTATCGTGAAGCAGCTAAGAAAGCCCCTTGGGTTTGGGGAAGAATCTATAATGATTCTCAAAAAGGACCTTTGGCTCATCTTTCTACTCGATCGAATAAAATTATGGCAATTAAATTATTAAAATTACTACGAGATAAAAATCCTGATCTTATTATTTCTACTCATCCTTTTAGTAGTCAAATGTGTAGTTATTTAAAAAGAAAAGGGAAAATTACTTCTTCTATTGCTACTATTATGACAGATTTCGCTCCTCATGATCAATGGCTTGTTGGTAGTGATTTTACAGACTATTTTTTTGTAGCAAATGATAAAATGAAAGCATATCTAATTTCTAAAAATATCTCAAAAAATAAAATTTTCACAACAGGAATCCCTCTATCCGATCGATTCTCGAAAAAATACCATCGAGTTGAAATTCTGCATAATTTGAATTTAGTAGATGGAAAAACGAACCTTTTATTTTTTGGTGGTGGTGAATTTGGATTAGGGAAATCTAAAACATATCACTTTTTTGAAACTCTATTACAAGTTTCTCAGGATATACAGATTATTGCAATTGCAGGAAAAAATCTAAAAATGAAGACATACTTTGAAACGCTTGCTGATAAATACCATGCAAATGATCGTGTCAAAGTTCTTGGTTTTACAAATCAAGTTCCAGAACTTATGAGTATTTCTGATCTTGTTATTAGTAAGCCTGGTGGTATGACAACTTCTGAAAGTTTGGCTTGTGGATTACCAATGCTTATAATAAATCCTATTCCTGGGCAAGAAGAAGAAAATGCCGAATTTTTGGAACAGAAAAAGGTTGGTATTTGGATTAAAAACACTTCTAGCCTACAATCCATTTTGTTGGATCTCTTTTCTTATCCTAATAAATTAAAAGAGATGAAAAGAAATGCTCTCACCCTTGGACACCCTAATGCAACAAAAGATATTTGTGAAATTTTATCCCAAAATTTGTAGCAAGATAAAAAAGAATGTTAAACTTTTTTTACTAAAAAAGTGATCTTGGTATCTTATGTATAAAAGCTTTAGAAGGAAACAAAAGAACATCAAAGTTCTCGTCTTCCTTCTAAAGCTTTTGTTAAAGTAATTTCATCTGTATATTCCAGATCTCCACCAACAGGAATTCCATGTGCAATTCTAGTTACTATAATTCCTAATGGTTTTATTAATTTAGATAAATAAATTGCAGTTGCTTCTCCCTCTACTCTAGGGTTGGTTGCTAATATCACTTCTCTTACTTGTCCTTCCATTAATTTAGCAAGTAATTCCTTAATTTTGATATCATCTGGTCCTATTCCATTCATAGGAGAAATCGATCCATGCAAAACATGATATACCCCTTTAAACTCATGCGTCTTCTCCATTGCAATAATATCTCTTACATCTTCTACTACACAGATAAGAGAATGATCTCTTTTAGGATTTCCGCAAATATTACAAGGATCTGTGTCTGAAATATTATAACATTGACTACAGTATTTTAAATTTTTCTTTGCATTTATAATAGATGAAATAAATTCATTTGTTTCTTCTTCTGAACAATTTAAAATGTAAAATGCAAGTCTAGCAGCTGTTTTATGTCCGATACTTGGTAATCTTTCAAAACTTTCAATTAATTTTTCAATGGATGGTGAATATAATGACATTTTTTTCTTTCCTTCCTTGGGAATAGAGGGACGTTCCTTAAAATCCCTAAAATATTAACAAAGGAACATCCCTTAAAAATAGAAGGAGTGTCCCTTAATCCTCAAAGTGGGGATTTTAAGGAACGTCCCTCTATTCCCACACTTCTTACATTAGCCCTGGAATATTGAATTTTCCTAATTGATTGGCTTGTTCATTGTCTACTTTTCTTAGTGCTTCATTGACACAGGTTAAAATTAAGTCTTCTAACATTTCTACATCTTCTGGATCTACTACTTCTGGTTTTATTTTTATTTCTTTAATTGCCTTTTCTCCAGAAACTTTTACCATTATTGCTCCTCCTCCTGCGGTTGCTTCAAATTCTTTTGTTGCTAATTCTGCTTGTGATTTTTCCATATCTGCTTGCATTTTTTTGGCTTCTTTCATTAAATTGTTTAAATTCATTCCACCAAATCCTCCCATTCCTCCTGGGAATCCTCCTCTTTTACTCATCTTTTTTTCTCCCTTCTTCTTTTTATTTTATGTATATTTATTCAATAATTTGAAATGGTATATTAGATTCATTCGCAAAATTTTGTAAATTTTCTTCTTTGGTAATTAGTTGTTGTTCTGGTGTTTGTGCCAAATATTTTATCTGCATTTCTTTACCACAAGCAATTGAAATTAAATTCGTAATTTCTCTTATATTTTCCTGTTTTTCCAATACTGTTTTTCCAAAAGATGTTATTCCATTGGGAAATTCAATTCCTACTGTCATATCATTTAATTCTTTTGCTTTTGTCCCCATTAAATTAGTATATAAAACAATTCTTCCATTTTGTTTTAAGTCATTCATGATTTGTGGCCAGTATTCTTCTGCATTTTTTGAAAAGTTTTTTGTCTGAATGTTTTTTCCTGTTTGACTTTCCTTTACAATGTTTTTCATTCCTCCAATTGGAGTATTTACTACTTTTTCATTCCTTCTAGTCGTAGTTTGAATAGGATTCGACATTTTTTCTTGTGGTAGATAATTCCCTGATTTTATATATTTCTCTATCTTTTCTATTCGATCTTCTATTGTTTTATGATTCTCTGCTTGCTGGTTACATAGTTTAATCATTCCTGCTTGAAATAGAATTGTTTTTTGTGTTGATGATTTTATGTCACTTTCTAATTCTGATAATTGATAGACTAAATTCACCAATCGATTTTTTTCCATTTTTGATGCTATTTCTTTGATTTGTCCTTGTTCTTCTTCACTATACAATTCTAATTTACCTGTTGTTTGGAAAATTAAAATGTCTTTGATATATTTTATCATCTCCCAAATAAATGGTCCTATGTCTTTTCCTTCTTGCAATACTTCATTTCCCTTTATTAACGCTTTTTCTACATCATATTCTAGAATAGCTTGTATCATACCATTTACTATGGTGACTTTTGGAATGCCTACTAAATCTTTTACTTTGTCCTCATCAATTTTATTCTCTCCATCTTGTATGCATCTTTCTAATATGGATAATGCGTCTCGCATAGCTCCTTCGGATAAGGATGCAATAATGGTTAAGGCTCCTTTTGTAACTTCTATTTTACTTTCTTGGCATACAATTTCTAATCTTTTTACAATATCCTCATTTGAAATTCGTTTATAATCAAATCTCTGGCATCTTGATAAAATAGTTGCAGGTAATTTTTGTGGTTCTGTGGTTGCTAGAATAAATTTCACATGTTCTGGTGGTTCTTCTAATGTTTTTAGCAAGGCATTAAATGCACCTGTTGAAAGCATATGTACTTCATCTATAATATAAACTCTATATTTTGCTTTTGTAGGTAAAAAGTTAACTTCTTCACGAATGCTTCGAATATCTTCTACACTGTTATTAGATGCTGCATCCATTTCTACAATATCTGTTAAAGATCCAGTCAGTGCTCCTTTGCATATTTCACATTCATTGCATGGCTCCCCATCTTGTGGATTTAAGCAGTTAACTGCTCTTGCTAAAATCTTGGCTGCTGATGTTTTACCCGTTCCTCTTCCTCCATTTAATAAATAGGCATGCCCTACTCTTCCAGAAATTATTTGATTTTTTAATGTTTTTGTAATATGTTCTTGTCCTACCATTTCTGAAAAAGTTAATGGTCTAAATTTTCGATAAAGTGCTGTATACCCCATTCTTTCACATCCTATCTTTTTAGAACTTAAAAAATGGTCTTTTTGCTTAATCTCTCTATGGAAAGATTCCACATAAAGCGAACTACTTATTGCTGCTTCCTTCCGGACCTGACAAGATTCATAGGGCTTTATTGGATTCTCTCCATACAAAGATTAAGTTCATGACCATTTGTATTATATACTGAATTTTTAATTTTATCAAGTAATTTATACTAATTATTTACTCTTTTGAAAATAAAGTCTTTTGTATTTGTAATTTCTTCTGAAGTAGTTCCTTCTTCTATCACATCTCCTACTGGCAAGTCTAAGTAAATAGTTGCTTTATATTCTTTTCCTTTTTGTAGTACAATTGTTAAGTCAAATGTTATTTTTAGTTTTATGTCTTCTTTTGTAACACCTGCTTTTTTTAATAATTCTTGATGGTTTATTTGTTCTTCATTGGAAATATATTCTGCTAGATTATTTATCGCACAACGGAAAGCAACTAATCCTCCTTGATTTGAAATTTTTAATTGTTTCAAATCGGATTCCATTTCTCCTTTATATAAAATTTCTTGGACATTGTTTTTTTCCTCATTTTTAAAAATCATCTTTTCTTCTTGCTCTTCTGGTTTATATATTTTTATGTTATCTTTTAATAGTGATTCTATTTTTATCTGATCAATTTTTACTGATTCTATGATTTCTGTTTTTCCATAGCCACTGTTTTTATCAATATATAGATAAATATCATTATTTTGACTAATATCAAAAGCCCATTTAGTATCTATTGCTTCTTTATCCATTCCTTGTGAGGAACTAATTATCGAAATTTTGGATAATCGAAATGGCATATTGGTTTCTCCTTCTACATTATATTTTAAGATCATCACGCCAGCTATAAAAAGGATCATAGCAAGAATTATTATACTGATTACAATCTTAAAATATTTTTTGTTTTGCATTCTTCTTATCATTTTTCCTCCTTTGTATTGGGACAAAATTTTTATTTTACTTTTTTAATTTTCTTAAATTTTTAAAAAATTCTTTTAATAACTTTTCACATTCTTCTTGTTTGACACTAGTTTCTATTTCTACGAGATGATTAAAGGGATAATCTTGTAACAAATTTAATACTGATCCACATGCTCCTGTTTTAGCATCCATCGTTCCAATATATACTTTTCGAATCCTTGCTTGTATCATCGCTCCTGCACACATAGAGCAAGGTTCTAAAGTAACATACATATCACATTCTAATAGTCTCCAACCCCCTATTTTTTTACTTGCTTTTTGTATCGCTATGATTTCTGCATGTTTTGTTGTATCTGATTTTGTTTCCTTTTGATTGTGTGCTCTTGCTATTATTTTCCCTTCTTTTACAATGACACATCCTACTGGTACTTCTAATTTTTCTGCTGCCTTTTTTGCTTCTTTTATGGCTTCTTGCATAAATTTTTCTTTTTCATTCATGATTTTCTTCCTTTCTTTTTCATTTTTACATTGATTATATTATAATACTTATGTAACTGTTTTTATTTTGTGTCGTAAGACAGAAAGGCAAAGGTAGTTTTATGTATCAGATTAAAACAATTCGTTTTAAAGACATGAAAAGCGGGAAAACAATTTTTGTTGACGTTTTAGATGGCACCGTAAGTTCTAGGAGCCTTGTAGCGCCGATGAACATTTATGTTGCAAACATTATGCAGAATTACTGTTATCAAATGCCATCGCTTTACTAAAAAAATAAAAGACAACAATTAACCTTTGTTTTTGAAACTCCCCTACTGTACTTTAATAGGGGGTTTTCCTTTTTTGTTATCATATCATCATTTTTTAGGAAAGTCAATGATGAAAAGGAGTTTAACCTTTTTTATTAACTGTTTTCCCTATTTTCGTAATATTTTCTTTTTTAAAGATTAGTATGGTCTAAAAAGATATGTCTATATTAAACTTTTATATCATTATTTCATGCGAGTCTATTCATAAAAATACGTAATTATAAAAACAGATTATTGGTTTCTCTATATCTTCCATTGATGTTTCTTTAAATCAACACATAAATTATTTCGAAAGGTAACACCTTCCTGTTTTAGTAAATCAATTTGTTCTATCCAATCTGGAGAAATTCTGCCTTGATGATTAACTACTCTATGGCAAGGGAATTTTCCATAGAGAAAAGACATTTTTAGAGCTCTACCAACTAATCTAGCGTTTTTTGGTTTGCCAATTAGTCTAGCAATTTGTCCATAGGTTGCAACCGAACCAATAGGAATTTCTTCTACCAAGGAATAAATCAAATAGGATAGTTCATCATCTAATACTGTTTTCATATTAACCTCCTAAAACATTATAAAATAATTTTAATGAATTTTCAATTAGCATTATTTTTCATAATAAATGATAAAAATATTGACATAAAAATAAATATATTATAAAATACAAACAATAGTTTCTTTTAAGATCGATGGAAGGGATAGAAATGATTGTAAATGTAGGTGGAAGAACCGATATTGTTAATTATTATAGTGAATGGTTGATAAATCGAATGAAAGAGGGTTTTGTTTATTCTAGAAACCCTTTGTTCCCTTGTCAAGTATCTAAGGTAAGTTTAAGGCCTGAAGATATAGACTGCTTGTTATTCTGTTCTAAGAATTATCAACCAATCTTAAAATATATGGAAGAAATAAATCAAACTTATAAAGTCCTATGTCATTATACGATAACAGCCTATGGGAAAGATGTTGAACCAAATGTTCCTTGTCTTGATGATTCTATAAAAACACTCCTAAATTTATCAAAAATAATTGGGAAAGAAAAAGTTTTATGGAGATATGATCCTATTCTTTTAACCAAAAAATATACGATACAAAAACATTTAGAAATTTTTGAATATTTAGCTAAACAAATTGCACCTCACGTACAAAGATGTATTTTTAGTTTTGTAGAAATGTATCAAAAATTAAATTATAATATGCCTGAAATAATACCTTTTAAAACAGAAGACAGAATCAAAATTTTGGAGGGAATTGGAGAAATAGCAAAAAAATATAATTTATCTCTTCAAACTTGTGGTACTGATGAAAATTATGAAAAGTATGGAATTCATTTATCTGGTTGTACAACAGTTGAAATATTAGAACAAGCCCATCTTATAAAATATAAAAAGATAAAATCAAAGCCTATAAGAAAAGGTTGCCATTGCTTACCCAGCCGTGATATTGGTGCTTATGATACTTGTATAAATGGTTGTAAATATTGTTATGCTAATAAAAATCCTGATTTAGCCAAAGAAAATATAAAATTACATGATAAAAATTCTCCTCTGTTACTAGGGAATATAAGGGAAATAGACAAAATAACAGAGGCAAAACAAAATCACTTTATAATAGAAGATAAAGGAAAACAAATTAGTTTTATTTAAGGTGTGAAAAATGATTATAAAAGAAAAAGAAGTAAAAGATTATTTAACCAAATCCAAACTAGGAGAATATGCTATAAATCCCTATATCGGTTGTCCTCATAAATGTAGATATTGTTATGCTTCCTTTATGAAAAGATTTACTCATCATGCAGAAGATTGGGGAGAGTTTATTGATATTAAATTAAGTAATAAAAAAATAGACATCAAAAAAATAGAAAATAAAAATGTGTTTATGTCCTCTGTTACAGACTGCTATAATCCTTATGAGGCTAACTATAAAATCACTAAAAATATTTTGGAACAATTAGTAGGTGTGAATTGTAGTTTACAAATATCTACAAAAAATAAATTGATTCTTCGAGACCTGGATTTACTGAAACAAATGAAAAATTTAAGTGTTGCTATTTCTGTCAATACTCTTGATGAAAATTTCAGAAAAGACATGGATCGAGCAAGTTCTATTCATGAAAGATTAGAAACATTACAAAAATTACATGAAAATGGCATTTACACAATTTTATTTATGTCCCCAATTTTTATAGGGATCACAGATTGGAAAGCAATCATTGAAAAAACAAAAGACTATATAAGTGAATATTGGTTTGAGGATTTGAATTTAAGAGGTTCTTATAAATATGATATCTTAAGATATGTTCAAAACAAATACCCCAAAATATATCCTACTTTTGAAAAAATCTATATTCAAGGTAACAAACAAGATCTTTTTGCCATGGATCATGAAATAAAAAATTACTGCAAGCAAAATAAGATTCGTTATTCTGATTATTTTCACCATGAAGATGTGATTCGTAATCACGAAAATAACAAATTAGGTAAAAATAAGTAATAATTACACTGTGTTATAATCATAAAACACCACTTTTTTATCTATCTAAATAAAATTAGTGGTGTTTTATTTTTTTATTATATCAATATAATTAAAAATTTTTATTTTTTTACTAAATTTTTTCTAATGTTTCGATTAGATATTTTTCTATTTTACGGTTTAATTACTATTATTCCTTGTTTTTTATAATTTTTATCTATCCCTAAAGCTTCTTTTATACTGGAGATAATAGAATATAAAAATGGTGTGCCCAGAGGGACTCGAACCCCCATCGGCCGCTTAGGAGGCGACTGCTCTATCCTGCTGAGCTATAAGCACCTGTTTTCTCTATTTTATTATATTTTTCATAAAAAATCAATACTTGACATATCTGTTATAATAAAAATGGTGATAAAAATGCAAAGAATATTAAGTCATATGAGAAAAGCAATTGAAGAATATAATATGATAGAAGAAGGCGATAAAATTGCAATATGTTTATCTGGTGGAAAAGACTCTATTACTTTGTTACATGCTTTTAAATCTTTACAAGTCTTTTATCCTAAAAGATTTGAATTAATAGCTATTAGTATTCATCCTGGTTTTGAATTTTTTGATGTTTCTTTTTTACATACTATTTGTAATGATTTAGAAATTCCCCTATTTATTGAAAATAGTAATGCAAAGGAAATTGTTTTTGAGATTCGAAAAGAAAAAAATCCATGTTCTTTATGTGCTAATTTGCGTAGAGGCGTTATTAATTCTATCGCAATTCGTGAAGGTTGTAATAAAATTGCTTTAGGGCATAACCAAGATGATGTTTTAGAAACTTTTTTATTAAATTTATTTTATACTGGAAATATCGGAACTTTTTCTCCTATTAGTTTTATGGATCGTTCTAAGATTACTTTAATTAGACCTCTTGTCTTTACACCTGAAAAAGAAATAAGAAGATTCATTCGAAAAAATAACTTAGAAGTAATGCCTAAAGTCTGTCCTATGGATGGTACTTCAAAAAGAGAAGATATGAAACAATTTATTTTTGATTTAGCCAAAAATATTCCTATGGTTCGAGCTAATTTATTTGGAGCTATTCAAAGGAATTTAAAAGATTGGAAAAAATAATTTAAAAATGTTCATGTGAATTGGGGACGTTTCTTTTTTCACATTTAATAAAATTAAAGTAAAGTGATTATCTAATATATTAATTAAAATTATTCCAATTTTACGGAAATGTGAAAAAAGAAACGTCCCCAATTCACATGAACGTTCCCAATACTTTTAAATTTCTTCAGCAAGATTCAACATCGCTCTTTTCAATTCTTCCAATTTTTGATTTGCTTCTTCTTCTGTTTTTCCTTTCACTCCTATATAAAATTTAATTTTAGGTTCTGTTCCTGATGGTCTAACACAACACCATGCATTGTCTTCTAATTCATAATATAACACATTAGATTTTGGTAATCCTGTTTTTGTTATTTCACCTGTTTCCTTATTTTTAACAACATCTTTTTCAACATCTTTAAAAGTTAAAACCCTATAATTTCCTATTTTTTCAATTTCCGCATTTCTCATTTTAGTCATCATATCTTTAATTTCTTGCGCTCCTTGTACTCCTTCTCTAATAATAGATGGCTGTGCTTCTTTATAATAGCCATATTTTTCATAAATATCTTTCATGGCATCCCACAAAGTTTTATTTTGTGTTCTATAATAACATGCCGCCTCACATAATGCCATAACAGCTCCTATTCCATCTTTATCTCTTGCATAATCTCCAATTAGACATCCATAACTTTCTTCATATCCAAATACATAAGTTTTATCCTTATTCTCTTCTGCTTTTTTCATAATGGCTCCTATATTTTTAAATCCTGTTAATACTTCTGGACAATCTAAGTTATAATGTTTTGCAATTGCCTTCGCTAAATCAGAAGATACAATTGTTGTAATTAGCATTCCATTTTTTGGTAAAATCCCCTTCTCTTTCATTTGTGATATTCTATATTCTGCAATCAATAAAGCTGACATATTTCCTGTGTAAGTCATGTATTCTCCTGTTTTTGTATCTTTTGCAAAAACGCCTAAACGATCTGCATCTGGATCTGTCGCTAAAACTACATCAGCATCTACTTTTTTAGCTAATTCTAAAGCTAATTTAAAAGCTTTTGGATCTTCTGGATTTGGATAGTCAACTGTTGGAAAGTTTCTGTCTGGTTTACTTTGTTCTGGTACTACATAGATATTTTCTAATCCAATTTCTTTTAACAGTCTTTCCGCAATTGTGTTTCCTGTTCCATGCAATGGGGTATAAACGATTTTTAATTTTTTCCCCTGTTCTTTTACGATCTCTGGATTTAAGATTGCATTTTTCAATATATTTATGTATTGATCATCCATTTGTGTTCCAACTATTTTTAATAACCCTTTTTGAATAGCTTCTTCTTGTGTCATTTGCTTAATTTCTTCAAAATTTTTTACAGCTCTTACTTTTGCTATGATATCTTTATCTCTTGGAGAAACTATTTGTGCCCCATCTTCCCAATAAACTTTATATCCATTGTATTTTGGTGGATTATGGCTAGCCGTAATCATAACTCCTGCTGTGCAAGCTAATTCTCTCACTGCAAAAGATAATTCTGGTACAGGTCTTAAATTTTCAAATAAATATGCTTTAATTCCATTTGCACATAAGATCAATGCTGTTTGCATGCTAAATTCTTTTGACATTTTTCGTGAATCATAACTAATGGCTACCCCTTTTTCTTGCGATCCTTGTTCTAAAATGTAATTGGCTAATCCTTGGGTTGCTTTCCCTACTGTATATCGATTCATTCTATTCGTTCCTGCCCCAATAATTCCTCTTAATCCAGCTGTCCCAAATTCTAATTCTTTGTAAAATCTATCCTCTACTTCATTTTTATTTTCTTTTATTTCTAATAATTCTTTTTTTGTCTCTTCATCAAATTCTGGACTTTCACACCATTTTTGGTATTCTTCTAAATAATTCATTCTCGTTCCTCCTTTTTTGTTTTCATTATACTGTATCTCCCTCCAATTAGCAAGAATAAAAATAAATTTTCTAATTAATAATTTTTTTCCGATTTATTTTTTGATGAAAGAAGACATAAAATTCATTTATTTTTTTAACCTCTTGCAAATTTTATATGCTTATAGTATATTTAAAATAGACCTTTTATTCGATATAGAATTAATAAAAATGGGAATATTAAAAAACAAAGGAGGAAGAAATGAAAAAAAATCAAACTAACGGAATTACGCTAATTGCATTAGTAATCACTATTATTGTATTACTAATTTTGACTGGTATTACTATTTTGTCATTAACTGGTGAAAATGGCATCTTACATAAAGCAATATCAGCCAAAGAAAAATCAAAAGAAGAAGAAATAAATGAAAGAATTCAATTGATTCGCTCTTCTATTATAATGGAAGATTTCGAGCACTCATTAACTTTTGAGGATTTCTTAAATCGATTTTTTGATGAACTAGTAAGGGAAAGACTTATAGAAAATAAATCAGAAAATATTTTTCCAATAAAAGAAAATGAAATTTATGAAATAATAACAACTGATCAGTATGTAGTAGAAATTACAATAGATTCCAATAAAAATATTCAGGTAAAAGTACTTGGTGAATTATCTAAATTAGGTTCAAGAATAAGTATCGGATTAAATGCAAAAGGAACTAACTTTTTAAATGTAAAAGCTTATATAAGAGGTGCCGAATCAAAAAATGTAACTTTTTCTTATAAAAAGCAAGAAGATGAAACTTGGAATACTTTACCAAGCTCAGAAGAAACTTCTATCATGATTCCTAATTTGTTGGATCATACAATTTATTTGGTAAAAGCTAGTATATATGATCATGGAAAGTGGATTGAACGTGAAGTAAGTTTTTCGACAAAGGAACTAAGTTTATCTGCAATTAAACAAAAGGGAACCATTCTTTGGAATGCAGGAAAAGCAACTATAGAATTAGAAGAAGTAGAAGAGGGACTTACAATCCAATACCAAATAGGAGGAATTGATGGAGAATGGACAAATTATACAGGTCCTATTACAGGTGTTTCTAATTTAGAAGGTCTATATTTACGTTTAACAGATGGCACCAATACAACAAAAGAAAAAAACTTGTTATTAGAAGATACTGTTAAACCAACGGCTGATATCAAATTCGCTATGACAGAAATAATTTTAGGATTACCAGTTAATGTTACTGTTACCTTAAAAGATGAACAAAGTGGAATTCATTTATCAAAATGTAAATGGATATATAATCAAAATAATAAAGCAATCGGATTAAATGAAAATAATTATTCAGGAGATTTTACATCAGAAACTCAAAAAATATTACTACCTGGACAAAGCCAAAAAGGTGATTATTATCTTCATGTACTAGCAGTGGATAATCAAGAAAATAAAGAAGAGTTCATTCAAGGTCCCATTAAAATTGGATATGAAGAGGTTTCTAGTTTCAATTTTATGAATTATTTAAATGCTAATGCTTCTTCTTGGCAACAACTTGGAATGACATCTACTAATACCGCTAATGATTGGTTTAGGTTTAATAATAATGAATGTGGTATTGGTGCCCATAGAAATGTCGGAAACTATTCTGCTACTTTCACAATGCCTGGAGAATTAATTAAACAAATGATGACTTTAAACGGATTTAACAACATTGACTTTAAATTTGCTCTTGGTGCAGACTCACCTGCTTGGGTATATGGTTGGGGAGCAGTTGCTTATACTAATAATGAACGATATCAAGTAAATTCTTCTACTCGCAATACAGGAAACAATTGGTATGATTTTACTTATCATTCAGTCAATTTAAATAATATAGATATTCATAATATTTCTACTTTTCAATTTGGGGTTGTTGGATATGAAACAAACGGAGCTAGTTTAGGAAAATTGGTAGAATTAATTTTTAGTAAAAAATAAAATCATAAGATATTCATCTGTGTAATTTTTCATAAAATAGAAATCCGATAAGAATAAACTTATCGGATTTTTTAATTTTATTTTTAATTTATATGATGAAATTTTTTATATAATTCTCTTGCTGTTTTTGGACAGTCTACTCCTACGGAATCTGCATTTTTAACTGGTGCAAATTCTTCTTCTCTTTTTACACGAAGAATTGCCATATCATCCACTTCACCAAAAGCATCAAATAGAAATGCTTCAAATTTATATGCATTGGGTGAAGTAGGAACTATTACTTCACCATTTTGGTCAAGATAAGTAGCTTTTTTGTATGCAATATGGTAAGGTAATGGATTGGCACCCATTCTTTCTATTGCATCTACTCTAAATAAATTACAAAGTAAATGTGATTCTCCATAAAGTAATTCTCCCTTTTCATCGGTTTCTTCTGCCATTTCTTCTGTTATTTCTGAATATTCTATTACATTTGGTTTCCCATTTCTTTTACAAAATACTCCTACTTTTTCGTGAGGATTTGCTTTTACTGCTGATTTACAAGCAACAGTTACTTTTTTATCAATAGCGATCCCCATTAACACAGGATCTACCATTTTAGCCAAACAATTATCTACTCCTCCAATGAATACCCATTCAATTCCCATTTCTCTCATTTTTTTCGTCATTCCTGTTTTGACTAAGGATTCATAGATTCCCCCATGCCCATCAGCAGCCTGTTTAATTAATCCATCTTCCCCAATTAGTATTTTTCCTTCTGTATCAATCATTGGTAGTTCTCCTTGGATAAAGAAAAAGATATTTTTTTCTTTTTGATAGCCAAAATATTTATTTTTTTCAAAAAATTCTATTGTTGCCTTATTATTTTCTCTACTTGTCATAATAAACCATGGAATCACAACTTCATATTTTTTCTCTGCTTCTTTTAAATGATCACTTAATAATTCAAATAAAGATTTGTGAGAATCTAATCCAATATCATAGGTTCCTTTTGGTCCATTATGTCCTAGTCTAGTTCCTTGACCTCCTGCCATTGTTACCGCAGCTAACTTTCTTTCTTTTATTGCCTTTTTCCCTATGTTTTCAAAATATTTATAATCATCATATAATTTTTCTTTGTCCATATATTCAATTGGTGTTATTTTATCATTTTCATTTTTTTCTTCTTTTTTCGTATTTTTATATAAACTTGTAATTAATTCTAAATTTAAGGTTTCAATTTGATTTAATAACTCTTTTTTATGCTTTTCATCTAATGTTTCATAATGATTTAATAAATGCTCTTGACCATATTTCTTTAAAATACTTTTTAATTCTTCTTTCTTCTCATCCATATTCTTTCCTCATTTCTAACTTCAGTAATAAAACAGATAATCTTCATTATCTGTTTTATTTATACACTATTTTAGAAAAATAAGCAACCATTTTCTTATATTTTTGTGATTTCTTTTTCTCCTGTAGTTTTTAAGATTTTAGAGTATTGTTCCATTATTTTATTTAAATTATTTCCTACTTCTTCTATATTATAACAATCAATTATTTTTATTCCATTTTTTTCTTCTAAGCATTCTTCTATCTTTAAATTTGTTTTCTGAATATATTCTTCTTTTCCTTTTACAAAAATAATCATATTCTTTTGTTCTTGTAATTTTTTTCTTACTTCTTCTAATTTCTCTTCTTGACTATTTTTCCAATTTAGTTTTAATATTTGTCTCTTTTTTTCTTCTTTTAAATTTATTTTTGTTAAAAAAGTTTGTATGGTTTGTTCTAAATTATTTTCTGTTAATATTATAACCTCATCTTTTTCATCTATTTTCTTACTAATATATGGTAAACTCATCATTTCAAAATGGTAATCACTTGCATAAAATGCACATAGTCTCTCTTTTGTATCTTGGTTTTTCTTCATTTGAAATTCTCCTTCTCCATTTTCAAATTCTTACGGAAATTGTGTTTTTTGAACACTGGTAAATTTTACCATTCATTTACAAATATGTCAATAATATTTCAAATAAATTTTCCTACTTTTTTCGACATTACAAATTTTATCCTGTTTTAGTATAAAATTTTCAAAATTGTTAATAATTAATAGTAAAGAATATTTTTTGAAAAAATTGATTTTGGAGGTAACCTATGAAAAAAAATTTTAAAATGATAGTTATATTAAGCATTCTTTTATTTCTTTACACTTCCATTTGTGCAATCTCTTATGCAAAAAACATTTCTACTGATATTGCCGAAAGTGTTTTTCGTTTACATGTTATTGCCAATAGTGATCGTGAAGAGGACCAAAATTTAAAATATTTAGTACGAGACCATTTATTAGATTATATGAATACTATTTGTAAAGATTGTAAGACAAAGCAAGAAGCTATTTCCATTGTAGAAAAAAATAAAAATACTTTTGAACAAATTGCTATTGATACAATTACTGAACAAGGATTTTCTTATCCTGTTACCATCCATATTGGCAACTTTGAATTTCCTACTAAAAATTATGGAGATATTTCTTTACCAGCTGGTTATTATGATGCTTTACGTGTGGAAATCGGAGAAGCCCAAGGGCAAAATTGGTGGTGTGTCATGTTCCCCCCTCTATGTTTTGTCGATATTTCTTCTGGAATAGTACCTGATGAATCAAAAGAATTAATGGAAAATAATTTATCAGAAGAAGAATTTGCTCTCGTTAATGATAATTCTTCTCCTGCTATTCAGTTTAAATTTAAATTATTAGAATTTTTTACCAATAGTGGTTTATTAACTGCAAAAAAATAATATAAGTAGTTGCATTCATTCTAAGTTTGTGATATATTTTAGAAGGTAAAAGAGTGTTATGTTTTATACACTCTTTTTTCGTATGATTAAATGATTATTATTTAAAAATTTTTAATTTATTTTTTATAGAAAGATATAATACAGGGGGTTATTTAATTGGAAAAATTAGTGATAAAAGGACCAACACCTTTAAAAGGTGAAGTAACAATTAGTGGTGCCAAAAATGCTGCAGTTGCTATTTTACCTGCTGCACTTTTAATTGATGGAAGTTGTACCATTGAAAATCTTCCAGCCATAAGTGATATAAAGATATCTTGTGAAATATTAGAAAAATTGGGTGCTAAAATAACTTGGAATACTCCAAATAGCATTACAATTGATACATCTAATTTAACAACTACTAGAGCTCCTCTGGATCTAACTAGTAAATTTAGAGCTTCTTATTATATCATTGGTGCTATGCTTAGTAGAAAAGGGGAAATTGAAGTTGGTATGCCTGGTGGCTGTAAACTTGGTGCTAGACCAGTTGATCAACATATAAAAGGCTTTGAAAAATTAGGTGCATCAGTAACACTGGAGAAAGGTACGATTTATGCAAAAGCAAAAAAATTAACTGGCTGTCCTATTTATATGGATATTGTTTCTGTCGGTGCTACTATTAATGTTATGTTGGCTGCTGTTTTAGCCAAAGGAACTACGATTATTGATAATGCTGCAAAAGAGCCTCATATTGTTGATGTTGCAAATTTCTTAAATACCATGGGAGCTGATATTAGAGGTGCTGGAACAGATGTTATCAAAATTAATGGAGTCGAAAGATTGAAAGGAAATGCAACTTATTCTGTTGTCCCTGATCAAATTGAAGCTGGAACATTTATGCTAGCTGCTGTTGCAACAAAAGGTGATTTAGTAATAAAAAACTGTATTACCAAACATTTAGAGTCTGTTACCGCTAAAATTATTGAGGTGGGCGGAAAAGTAGAAGATCACATTGATCATATCCATGTTTGGTGCAATAAGCGTCCTGAAAAAGCTACTATAAAAACCTTACCTTATCCTGGTTTTCCTACGGATTTACAGCCTCAAATGGGTGTTGTTTTATCTTTAGCAAATGGTAATAGCATGATTCACGAAAGTATTTGGGACTCTAGATTTCAATACACAGAAGAGTTAAATCGAATGGGTGCCAAAATAACCGCACAAGGTAAATCTGCTTTTTTTGAAGGTGTAAAAAAATTAACAGGTGCTCCTGTCTATTCTTCTGATTTAAGAGCCGGTGCTGCACTTGTTATTGCTGGAACAGTAGCAGATGGCATGACTGAAATTTATAATTTAGAACACATTGATAGAGGTTATGAAAATATAGAAGAAAAATTTAGAAGCATTGGTGCTAATATTAAGAGAGTAAATGAATAAGGGCGATAAATTATGTTGAATTTTTGTAGTTTATATAGTGGTAGTAGTGGTAATAGTTTATTAGTAGAAACAGATCATACAAAACTTTTGATTGATGCTGGTGTAAGTAGTAAAAAAATTGAAAATGCTTTGTTTGATCTTTCCATCGAACCATCTTCTTTAGCTGGTATTTTAGTAACACACGAACATACAGATCATGTACAAGGCTTAGGTACTTTTTCTAAAAAATTTAATTTACCTGTTTTTGTGAATCAAGAAACATTAGATGCAATGCCTTTGCAAAGAGATAAGATAAATAGTAATAATATAAAAATTTTTAAGGTCTCTGATAAATTTTCAATTGGTGATTTAGAAATCAAGTCCTTTTCCATCCCACATGATGCTGCCAATCCTTGTGGTTTTAATTTATGGAAAGAAAATAAAAAAATAAGTATTGCAACTGATATTGGACATATGACAAATTCTATTCTAAATCATTTAGAAGAAAGTTTATTTATTATGTTAGAAGCAAATTATGATCCAGAAGTTCTACGTTGTTCTTCTTATCCCTTTTCTTTAAAATCTAGAATTTCTGGTCCTACTGGGCATTTGTCAAATGAAATAGCAGGAAAAACAATTTCTTATTTATTAAAATCTGGATTAAAAAATGCTATGTTAGGACATTTAAGTAAGGAAAGTAATTTTCCTGAACTTGCCTACCAAACTGTTATAGATGAATTAATTTGTAATGAATCTTTTAACCAGAACTTTATTGGTTTAGAGGTAGCAAGTCGAGATCAGCATAGTAAACGAATTTGTATTCAGTAATACACAGTCATTCTATTTTAGGGGGAAATGAATTATGTTAAATATTCAAGTTATCTGTGTTGGCAAATTAAAAGAAGTTTACCTAAAGTCAGCTATTGAAGAATATAGCAAACGCTTGTCAAAATATTGCAAATTAAAAATCATAGAATTACCTGATGAAAAATTACCTGAACGATTAAATCCTAGTTTGTGTCATGATATAAAAACAAAAGAATGTAGTCATATTCTTCCTTATATAAAGAAGGATTCTTATGTTTTCGCTTTGGATTTGAAAGGAAAACAATTTACCTCTGAAGAATTTTCTTTAGAACTTGAAAAACTCACTATGACAACTAGTTCTATTACTTTCATTATTGGTGGATCACTTGGCTTAACTGACCAACTCTTAAATACTTGTCAACAAAAAATATGCTTTTCTAAAATGACTTTTCCACATCCTTTGATTCGTATTTTTCTTTTAGAACAAATTTTTAGAGCTTTTAAAATTTCTCATCATGAAACTTATCATCATTGAGTTTACTTTTATAAAATTGTTTGTAGAGAAAATAAAAGAAATAAAATTGCTCAATTCATTATAATAAGGGGCTGAACAAAAACTTTATAAATGGATTACTTTCTTTTTTTGGGGGTTATTTTCTCTACAAAATAAAAAACGAATTCAATTTAAAATTTTTTTAATCTCTTTTTTTAATTGATTTATTAAAATTTTTCTTATGATTAAAAATAAAAATAGAAATAATAAAATTTTGATTATCATGAAAAAATTATATCCTAATTTTTCCCATTTGTCAATTAAAACATTTCGACTTTTTTCTTCATTTTTCAACTTATTTATTTTATCATATTACAAACAATAACACTGCTTATAATCCCTACTATATCAGCTGCAAGAGCTGCTAATAGAATAAATCTTGTTTTTTTTATTTTTACAGCTCCTGTATATACGGCAATCGTATATAAGGTAGTTTCTGTTGATCCCATAATTGTTGATGCAATGATTCCAATTTGACTATCTACTCCGTAATTTTTCATAATATCGGTAGCAATGGCAATTGAACCACTTCCAGAAATAGGACGAATCATAGCTAATGGCATAATTTCACTTGGAAAATGAATAACATTTAAAAGTGGTGTTATAAAATGAATGATTAAATCTAAAATTCCAGAATTTCTTAAAGCTCCTATCGCTACAAATAACCCTACTAACGTAGGAAAAATACTAACTACTATTTCCATTCCTTCTTTTGCTCCCTCTAAAAAATCATCAAATACTTTATTTTTTTCTATAAAACCATATGTTATGATTAGCAAAATAATAATTGGCATTGCCAAATTGGATATAAAATTGATCATTTGCATACTTATTCTCCTATTTTTTTCGACTAAATTTAATTATCAACATAGTTCCCAGTAAGCCTGTTATTGCTGCCAATATCGTAGCAATCCATACAGGAAAAACAATTTTAGTTGGATTACTGGATCCTAGCGAATTTCGAATCGCAATTACTGTCGTTGGTATGATTTGAATCGATGCCGTATTTAAAACAATGAATACTAACATGGAATTGCTTAAAGTATCCTTTTTTAAATTTTCTTTTTGCATCGATTTCATTGCTTTCAATCCTAATGGTGTCGCTGCATTTCCTAATCCAAAAATATTGGCAATTAAATTCATTGAAATTTCTTTTTGAATTTGTTTATTTTTTCTTATTTCGGGAAATAATAGTCTTATAATTGGATCTAATAAATTCGTCAATTTATTAATAATACTTGTTTTATTTGCAATCTGCATAATACCATTCCATAAACATATCGTTCCTAATAATTCAATAGACAATTTAATTGCATTATTAGTACTTTCAAAAATGCTTTTATTTAAGGCTTCTAAATTACCAGAAAAAATCGCATAGGAAAAGGAAAGTAAAATAAAAATAGGCCACATTGTATTTAACATGTTTATCACCTAAACAATTTTATTCTAAACTTGATTTTTTATTACAATATAATTGACCTTGATTTTTATTTATGATATATTAATACTATAAGGATTGTAAAATATAACTTTTAAGGAGGATGGATTGTATGAAATCAACTGGAATTATAAGAAGAGTCGATGAACTTGGTAGAGTTGTTATTCCAATAGAAATCAGAAATCAATTTAATATTGTTGAAAAAGATCCCATTGAAATATATGTAAGCGGTTCTTCTATTATTTTAAAAAAATTTGAACCAAATTGTATTTTCTGTGGTAATAATCAAAATCTATTAACTTACAATGATAAATTAATATGTTCTGATTGTGCTGGTAAAATAGGTGCTTTAGAAAAAAAATAAAAGAAAAAAAATCAATATTAAATATTGATTTTTTATTTTATATAAATTTTTGATAAATTTCGTTTTTATTTACTTTTCTATCTTTTGCTATTTTTTTTATGATCTCTTTTTTTTCAAAGCCTTGTTTTTCATAAAATTCAAAATGCTCTTCTAAGCTTAAGTTTTCAAACTTATTTTTTATTTCTATATCTTTATTTCCTTCTATGATTAAAACAATTTCTCCTTTCAAATTCTCTGATTTTTTTAGAATTTCTTCTATATTTCCTCTGATTACTTCTTCATGTATTTTTGTTAATTCTCTTGCTAAAGCAATTTTTCTATTTTTTAAAAGTTCTACTAATTCGGTTAATGTTGTCATTAATTTATGTGGTGCCTCATATAATATAATTGTTTTTTTCGTATTTTTAATTTCTTCTAATTTTTCTTTTCTTAACTTTTTATTTAATGGTAAAAAACCTAAAAAAACAAATTCTTTTGTATCAATTCCAGAACTAATTAAAGCATTTATCATTGCACAAGCACCTGGTACTGGTATTACCTTTATCCCTTGTTCAATACATTTTTTAACAACCACTTCTCCTGGATCACAAATCCCAGGTGTTCCAGCATCTGATACCAAAGCAATATCTTGTCCTTCTAACAATTTTTCTAATAATATTTCTGTTTTTATTTCCTCATTGTGTCTATGATAACTAATTAATGGCTTAGAAATCTCTAAATGATTTAATAACTTTAATGTATGTCTTGTATCTTCAGCAGCAATTACATCAACTTCTTTTAAAATACGAATTGCCCTTAATGTAATATCTTCTAAATTTCCAATTGGAGTTGCTACGATATATAATTTTCCATGATCCATTTTATTTTCTCCCTTCTAATTTAAATAAAAATCTTTTATTCTTGATGATATATCTTTTTTATTTCTTTTGTATATTCTCCTTGAGTATTATAAATATATAAATTATTTTGTATTTTCAAAAATGATTTTGCATTTTTTATTCCTTTTATTAAAATTAATTTTGGTTCACTATTTTTATTGGCATAAATAAATCGTAATAATTTAGGTTCTATTTTATAATTTCTCATAATATTTAAAATATCTACTAATCGTTCTGGACGATGTACCATATAAAATTCACCTTTATCCTTTAGCATATCTTTTGAAACTTTTATAAAGTCTTCTAATGTAGCTGTTGTTTCATGTCTTGAAATTATTTTCTTTTCTTCTTCATTTTTTATCCCTGTATTTTTTTTCTTATAAGGTGGATTTGTTACTATTACATCAAAACTATTTTTTTCTAATTTATTTTTTAAATTAATAATATCTTCGTTTATTATTTCAAATTGATTTTCTAGTTGATTTAATTTAATACTTTTTTCTGCCATTTCAAATACTTCTTTTTGTTTTTCAATTCCTATTATTTTTTTTAATTTTGTTTTTTTACACAATAAAGTGGCAATAATTCCTGTGCCTGTTCCTAAGTCTAAAACTTTGGCTTCTTTTTTTATTTCTTTTGCAAAATCGGCTAATAAAATACTGTCTATTCCAAAACAAAATCCTTTTTTATTTTGAATGATTTTTAAATTTTCAAATTGTAAGTCTTCTATTTTTTCATTTTCATTTAATTCTATTTTCATTTTTTTCCCTCTTTAATTTTCAATTTTAATTTTCAATTTTAATTTTCAATTTTAATTTTCAATTT
>CASAUJ010000003.1 GCA_949118805.1 uncultured Clostridia bacterium
TGACCCTTCGGGTATGAACCGAATGCTCTAGCCAACTGAGCTACTTCGCCATATTAAATAACGTTATTATTATAAAGGTAGTTTTTCCATTTGTCAAGATAAAAATACAAGAAAATAAAATTTCTCGTATTTTATCTTCCTTCTCTTGTCATTTCTCCCTCTTTAGAAACCGTCTCTCCTGCTTTTACTCCTAAAACTTTTCCTTCCTGCTCCTTTTCCTTCATGTCTGCTTGAAATTTTTCTTTCTCAATCTTTCCTTGAGTTTTTCCACCTGTTGTTGGTTTCATTATGTCCTTCTCCACTTTTTCTAATATTTTAGCTAATTCTTTCGTTACCTCTGGTGGTGCCTCTCTACTTGCTAAAATCTCCTTTATTACCTCTTCTGTTGAAGTCCCTTCCTCTCTTGAAGGACTTATGAATTCTCTTCCAATATCTTTCAAGGTTGCTTTTACATTTCCTTCTATTATCTCTTCTTTTTCCATAATTCACCTCAATAAAAAATTCTATTTTTATAGTACATTCTTATTATAACACAAAAGAACCTGAAAAATCAAGTTCTTTTCCTTTTTCTTCCTCTCGTTTTTAATGAGAAATTCTTTTTTTAAATTCTAATTCTCCCATTTCTGCTGTTGGTACATACCCTGCCTTTGCCTGAATGACATCTGGAATTCGATTTACTACTGAAGCACAAGTTAATTCAACGGTAGCTGGACGATTAATGATCAATGTTGTATTTGGTTCTCCTATGATTGTCCATTCATTTTTGTCAAAGTCCTCTTTTGCATATACCTTTCCAATACACTCACTTTCAATTGTAATTCCTTCTTCCGTTTCTGTCGTTACTACTGCACTCATTCCTGTTGCCATTCCTGCTTTTACTGTCATTCCTAAAGTAGATGACGCAATATCTTCTGTATGAGTTTGTGGTACTGTTTTTTGGGTTTGACTCTTTACCGTTAATCCTAACTTATCACATAACCATCCATTTACATTCCACATATAAGAAGGTAAATATTCTCCTTTTTCAATCAAACTTTGTCTTTCTTCTGCTGAAATTTGATCCACTGATGCAACTTGTTGATCAAATTCCTCTAAAGTTAACCCTGCTCCATGTGCTTTTGCAAGTGCTATTCCATAATCTTCTACATTGTAGCTAGAACTTCCTTTTATTTTTTGTATGGTCTGTGTTGATCCAGCCATGCTAGAAATTAATTGTCCCCAATAAATATCTTGATAACCACTTCCTGTTATCGTACAATTGGTTTGTTTTGCCATTTCATCTAATTTTTTGGTGATATTCGGATTCGAATTCATTGGATAAAATGCCTCTTCGCAAGTTGTAATCGCGTTGACTCCTAATTTTGCACATAACATTAAGGCGTCTTCTACATCAGAAATTAAACTCATCGTTGTTACAATTGCTATATCTGGTTTTGTTTCTCTCATCATATTTTCAGCTTCTTGTAAAGATACTACTTTTACCCCTTTATTTTCTGTCCCCATTATTTCTCCTATGTCTTTTCCAATCACATCTGGATTTACATCAATTGCCCCTACTATTTCTCCTCCTTTTTCATATACATAACGCATGGTATAAACGCTCATTTTACCTGTCCCATATTGAACTACTTTGATTTTTTCACTCATAAAAAATCACTCCTTCCTTCTTTTTTAATTATGTACTATTTTTTAGTCTTTATGCAAGTTTGTGAAAAGCTTTTTTGCTTTCCTACAAATTAATAACAAAATAAATTGCTTTCTAAAATGATACTTAAAATATTGGCACACCTTTTGGATGCGAACTTCAAATTTTCATCAAAAGTAGAAGCATTTTCTCCATTTGGTGTATCCGAAATACTTCTAATTACAATAAATGGAATATGATCTAAATAACATACCTGTCCAATTGCTGCACATTCCATGTCTACTACATCGGCATTAAATTTTCCACAAATTTTGTCTTTCATCCAAGAATCGGTACAAAAAATATCTCCTGTTGCAACTACCCCTAATTTTATTTGATAACTTCTCTCTGGTGCTGACTTAATTATTTTTTCAATTCCTTCCACTAAATTTTCATCACAATAAATGGCTTCTCCTACTCCTGTAATATACCCTTTCCTATGTCCAAATGCCGTAATATCAAAATCATGTTGCACCACTTTTTTTCCAATTAAAACATCTCCTATCTTTAATGCTGGATTAATCGCCCCTCCTGCTCCGAGATTGATTACACCTTGTAATTCAAAATTTTGAATCATGATTTGTGTGGTTCTTGCAGCATTTACTTTTCCAATTCCACTTTTTACTAAAATACAATCTTTTCCTTGAATTTTTCCTTTTAAAAATCTTAGATCATAAATAGATTGTATTTCCACTTCTGTCATAATTTTCTCAATGGCTTCTTTTTCTTCCTCCATGGCAACAATAATCCCTATTTTCTTCATAGGCTCCTCACCCTTTCTTCTTCTAAATTATATACTAAAATAAAAATATTTCAATAGGTCTTGTCACTTTTCTCTTTTTAGTGTAATATAATAGTGTTAATTGAAAGAAATGCAAAAAAATAAGAGAAAGGAGTTTTTATATTTTTAGCGCCTGAACACTTCTTTAAAGTGTTGACGAGGTCTAGAGTCATCGAAATTTTCGGCGGATGCTCTAGTGGCTTTAGCTTAAGGTCATAATATTAATCGAAAAAGCAATAGTAATATTGTAACAAAAATTAATATCATTAAGCTTATATTGCATCCTTTCAATTCCCAATTTATTTTTTAGGAGGATTTAAAAATGTGTGGAATTGTAGGTTATATAGGAAACCAAAAAGCAAGCCCAATCTTAATTAATGGGCTAATTCGATTGGAATACAGAGGCTATGATTCAGCTGGTATTTCAACCATTGAAAAAAATAGTCTTTCTATTATGAAAGACAAAGGAAGAGTAAAAAATTTATATCAATTAGAAGGAATTGATTCTTTGACTGGTACAGTTGGTATTGCACATACCAGATGGGCAACTCATGGGAAACCATCACAGGAAAATGCTCATCCTCATATGGACAATAGCAAAACTTTTAGTGTTGTTCATAATGGAATTATTGAAAATTATCATGAATTAAGAAAATTCTTAATTGATCATGGTTACACTTTCTATTCTCAAACAGATACGGAAATAATTCCTAATTTAGTACATTATTATTATTCTAAAGATACGGTTTCAGATGATTTGAAATTTCTACGTGCTTTTCAACATGCTTGTTCTGATTTTAAAGGAAGCTATGGAATTGAAATTATTTGTAAAGATTATCCTGATCAAATGATTGTTACTAGAAAAGATAGCCCACTTGTCATTGGAAAAGGAGAAGAAGAAAATTATGTTTCTTCTGATATCCCAGCTATTCTTTCTTTTACTCGAAATTTTTACTTGCTAAATGATTTTGAATATGCTGTTTTAAGCAGAAATGCTATCTCCTTTTATGATCAAGAATTACAATCTATTGCAAAAGAAGTCAAACATATTGAATGGAATGCTTCTAGTGCTGAAAAAGATGGCTATGAAGATTTCATGTTAAAAGAAATCTATGAACAACCAACTGCTATCCGTGAAACCATTGGTGCAAAATTTAGTGAATCTTCTCATTGTGTATTTGATGAATTACCTTTTACCAAAGAATATTTAGCAACTTTAAATAGAATTTACATTATTGCTTGTGGTACTGCTATGCATGCTGGTTTAGCAGGAAAGAATACTTTTGAAAAACTTTGTAAAATCTCAACTGAAGTGGATGTTGCTTCTGAATTTCGTTATCGAAATCCATTAGTTGATGAAAAAACATTATGTATTTTTATCTCTCAATCTGGAGAAACTGCTGATACAATTGCTGCCTTAAAACTATGTAAAGAAAAAGGAGCCAAAACACTTGCTATTAGCAATGTAATTGGAAGTTCGATTACAAGAGAAGCTGATTATTCTATTTATACTCATGCTGGGCCAGAAATAGCTGTTGCTTCTACTAAGGCTTATACTTCGCAAGTCATGTTAATTACCATATTAGCTATTTATTTTGCTGAAATCTTAGAATGTAATCAAAATGTGATTACTCCTTTAAAAAAAGAAATTATGGAATTACCAAAAAAAATAGAAGAAACTTTAACACTAGCAAAATCTATTCAAGATTTTTCCAAAAAAATATATCAAGAAAAAGATATGTTTTTCTTGGGAAGGGGGATTGATGAAACAGTTGCCAAAGAAGCTTCTTTAAAATTAAAAGAAATTTCTTACATCCATTCGGAAAGTTATCCTGCTGGTGAATTAAAACATGGTCCTATTGCTTTAATTGAAAATGACATGACTGTAATCAGTATTATAACTGAACCTAATTTAGTTGAAAAAATGATTAGCAATATTCAAGAAGTGATTACTCGTGGTGCTAAAACCTTAGTCATCACCAATCAAGAAATCGATGCAAATTTATTTGATAGGATGATAAAAATACCAGAAACTAGTCCTTTTCTATCTCCTATTTTATCCATTATCCCTTTACAATTATTGTCTTATTATATTTCAAAAGAAAAGGGATTAGATGTTGATAAGCCTAGAAATCTTGCTAAATCCGTAACAGTTGAATAGAAAGAAATGAATATGATAGATAAAAAAAGAAAAAAAAAGATTACAAAAGAAAATGCTTTAAAAGTAATGAAAAAATACTTAAAAAATATTGATACTGGGCGCATGCAACATTCTTTACGTGTTGCACAAACTAGCAAACGACTCGCTCAAAAATGGGGTTGCTCAAAAGAAGATGCTATAATTGCTAGTTTATTACATGATATTGGGAAATCTATGTCAAAAAGAGAAATGTTAAATTTATGTGCTAGAAATGAAATCCCTCTTTATGATTTTGAAATCTTTGAGACAGCAAAAGCCTTACATGCTAAAGTTGGTTCCTTGATTTTTGAAGAAGAATTTTCAGACGATGATAGGGAAAAGTTTCAATCTATTTCACATGCTATTTCTTGTCATGTAGCAGGAGATAGTGAACCAATGTCTCTTTTGGATAAAATTGTTTTTATTGCTGATAATGTAGAACCTAATAGAAATAATCATTTTCTTGAGCAAATTTTGTCCAATAAAATTAAAACACCAGATGAATGTATCCGACTTCTTATTTACCATAAAACACAAAAAGCAAAGAATAAGAATTTAGAATTAAACCCTATGTTAAATGCTACTTTAGAAACGTTAGAAGAAGAAAGATAATTTTCGTTTTCACAACAAAGAGCTAGACCAATGGTCTAGCTCTTTGTTGCAGGACTTATCATGTACAGTTCTACACTTCCATTTTCTATGTTAAATAAATAGAAGTCATCATAATACACTCCATCCATAATGTAAATTGGCTGTCCTGTACGAATCTCTAATTTCTTTATGGTTTCTTCCAGTTCCTTTGTCGTGTTACATTTTGCAATGGCTTCCTTTTGTTTCTCTTTCAGCGGTTCAATGGAATACACTTTAAGCCGTCCTGAACAGATGCAAAAGATGGCCTTTTCATGAAAGGAAAATCCTTCATTTATCTTGGCTACCCGAGCCTCGATTTTAAAACCAGCCTCTTTTGTTTCCTCTATAAGTCTACCTATTTCCTTCATGTTTACCTATGTTCCTATATGCTAGGAACTCTCCTTTCTATATTTTTACTATTTTAATTTTAACATATTTACATAACATTGTCAATTTTGTAGTTTCTTACCCAATTAGTAATTTTACAATGATTAAACAAACAACTCCTGGTAATCCTAATAAACCGAACCATTACACTTGTAATAAAATTTAAACCTATATGAAATCCCCATGTAGCCCCTATTAGGTTGATTAAAAATATAGCAATACCACCTAAAATAGAATTCATTACTAACTTGATTATTTTCTTTAGTGGTAAAATAAAAATTCTTCCAAATACAAAAAGAAAGCAAATACATGCTAAATATGTAAGCAAATTTGTATCCATTGTCCCCACTCCTAACTTCTTTTATTACCATTTGTATGTTAAAAGTTGGACAAATATTACAAGCTATCCTACCTCTTCTTCCTCCCATAGTGAAAATCTTAAATCATTAATCATATCCACTTCTATTCCTTTTGCTTTTGCTATTTTTATTAAATAATTTAATTTTGCTTGATTGGCTTTTATTTGATACACATAATAATCTACTAAATCATCTTGTGCATATTCAAAATTATGATTTGCTATTTTCAACTCTTCCCTTGTTTTAATAATACTTCTAATCAATTCTGTTTCTTTCTCTATTTCATTTCTTTCGATAATTAATTCTTCTCTTACATAAGATTCATTTTGCATAAACTTTCCCCTTTTACTTATCTTTTCCTTTATTATATTCATTTCTCTACTTTTTATTCATCTTGCTAAAATTTCATCAAATTTCCTCAAACTACTTGTTTTTTTCGCGATTTTGTAGGATAATATATATGTATGATTATAATTTAAAAGGGGTAAAATCTTAAATGAAATATATCGATAAATTTTTGAAAAAATTAAATACCAATCGAAACACCTTTGCTACCTATATTCTAACTTTACTTACTGCTTATATTGTGGT
The DNA here is from genome assembly GCA_949118805.1 of uncultured Clostridia bacterium. Classification (GTDB taxonomy): domain Bacteria; phylum Bacillota; class Clostridia; order TANB77; family CAG-508; genus CAG-269. Next base: position 6,612 of record CASAUJ010000003.1, read on the forward strand.
AGATCGTGTGGTAGAAATATTACTTATGATTTTTACTGGTGTTTCTTATTCTTATTGGGGGCCTATTCAATATACTTTAGCTTTGGCTTGTCCTTGTTTTGCCTTTGCTTTTACACCAAAATCAAAATTTTCTAAAAACAAAGGATATAAGGTTAAACTATTTTATGTATTCTTGATTGCTTTTTATGTAGTGGCTATCTCTATGATTACACAATGGGTTAATATGGGCATCTGGTTATTCTTACTGTCCATCCCAGACTATACAGAATTAATTACTGAATTTTCTAACTTAGTTACACCTGCCCTATCATGGCTTGCTCTATATTTCCCACTTGTTACTGTTTATCCTTTCTTTAAATGGGTTTACTTTGGAATTAATGACAATCCACTTAAAGTTCGTTCTATTTGGGACTTTCGTGGAATCGATTTATCCGATAAGAGTGAAGGGCATGGTCCTTATACCTGTGAAGTTTATATCTGTACAGATGATGACTACAACCGAACTATCATTATGCCAGAAGCTTCTAGGTATCAATCTTTACTAGTTTGTGGAGGATCTGGAACAGGAAAAACTTCTTTGGTTTATGAACCTTTAATGGCAAAAGATATTGAAAGAAAATATTTTTTCCATGAAGCTTCTAAAGAATTAGGCTTTACAGCCTTAAAAACTGGAATCGCCACTTTAAATAAACCTTATAATAATGATTATTTAAATAAAAATTTCAACTTAAATATGTTAACACCAGTATCTGGAAAAGAAAATCTATTTCATACTTATTTAAAGAAAATGATTTTAGGTACCATTGGTGGAAAAACAGTTTATCGTGATTTAGGAATCACTTTAATGGCTCCAGATTATGAAGTAATTAGCCATATGATAGATGTTTGTAAAAATTTCGGTATGGAATATGATGTAATTGATCCATCTGACAATACTTCAATTGGATTAAATCCTTTTACTTATGACGATCCAGCTAAAATTGCTGTTATGATCTCTTCGATTCTAAAAACCATGTTTCTTGCTAGTCATAATGACTCTGAAGAAGCTTACAAAGAAGATGTTTCTATTCAAGCAATTGAAAATGTTACTATTTTATTAAAAGAGATTTATCCTAAAATGAATGATGGTGCCCTTCCTAATATGGAAGATCTACTAAAATTATTTACCAATTTTGAATTGATTGAAAAAATGTGTGAAATTATGGCACATGATGAAGAATTAAAAGAAAAGTATTCTATTCCAATTACTTATTTTAAAAAATATTTTTACAAAGATGCTCCTGGAAAACAAGAAATTGAAAAATACATCTATACTGCTGTTAGTCAATTAGATAACTTATTAAGAATTCCAGGAATTAAACCAATTTTATGCAATAGACATCATAATGTAAATTTCGATCAATTCTTAGAAGAAGGAAAAATAACCTTTATTTGTACAAGACGAGGAGATTTAGGTGCTGCTGGACATAAAGCCTTTGGTTTATTTTACTTAATTTCTATGCAAAATGCAGTATTACGAAGACCTGGAAATGAATCCACTCGTATCCCATATTTCTTATACATTGATGAATTTGCTGATTTTGTTTGCCGAGCAACAGAGCCAATGTTTACTTTATATAGAAAATTCAAAGTTGCTTCAACCATATCGATTCAAAGTTTATCACAATTAGAGCTTCATGGACAAAAAGAAAATTATAAAAACCTTATTCTATCTAACTGTGCCAATAAAATTTTTACAGGTAATGCAGAATGGGACGAAATTCAATGGTGGTGCAATGAATTTGGTACACACAGAGAATGGGTATATAGCAGTAGTATGGATGGATCCAAATTAGAATATGATCCTAAGGTTTCTGGTGTATCTTGGAAATATGTCGCTACCTTAAAAGAAGGAAAATTACAAGCATTAACATTAGGAAAATGTGCTTATAAAATTAAAGGAGATAAAGGTTTTTTACAAGCAGGTTGTGGAATTTTCGAATTTTTATCTGCCAAATACAAAGAACCACAAAAAATAAGATCTTATGACTTTGGAAAATATACAAATGGTTCTATTACTACTTCTGTAACAGATCACGATGATTTAACAAAGAAAAAATTTGATTTAAAGAATATTGATTTTATGGATGATAAAAATGAATTTGATCCCATCCAAACCGATATAACTGATTCTAATTACTTATTTAATAATGATGATGCTATTGTTGTAAATTTAAAAAAAGGAAATAAAGATCAATAAAAAAAGAAGTTTTCAACTTCTTTTTTTATTTCTCATATTGGTAATCCTATTAATTCAATTATAATTCCTGCCAATACTCCTATTGTATATAATAATCCTACTATTTTTATATTTTGTTTCATTCCTCGATTCATCTTAAATAGTACTGCTAGTCCAACTCCTGCCCCCACCAGAAGTCCTGAAATCATAGTAGCAACTGATATTACATTTTCTAAATACATTTGTGCTAAAATAACAGAAGAAGCACAATTTGGAATTAACCCTATCATTCCCGCTATTACAGGTCCTAAAATAGGTTGATCTCGTAAAAAGCTTTCTATCGTTTCTTTTCCTATCACATCTATTGCTAAGTTAATTATTATCGTAACCAATAAAATAAAAATAAAAATATTTAAAGTATGTTTTAAAGATGATCTTACAATTCCATGTTCGCAATGACAATGCTCTTTTTCACATAAATCAATAATTTTCTCTTCTTCTCTCTCCTTTTTTCTCCATCTCATTCCAAAATCAATTATAAAACCAGCTAACATTGCTACCACTAATTTAATTCCCAATATTACTAAAATCGTAGTAATTGGTACAGCCTCTGATAAGAAAACTGGTAACATTTCATCTGATGTAGAAAGATAAACAGCAATTAATGTTCCTAATGTAATAATCCTTGCTGCATACAAATTAGTAGCCGAAACAGAAAAACCACACTGTGGAAAAATTCCCAATATACTACCTATAAAAGGTCCAAACTTTCCAGACTTTTCTACAATTTCTTTTGTCCTATGTTTTGTTTTATGTTCAATCAATTCCATTATTAAATAAGTAACAAACAAAAAGGGAAGTAATTTTACACTATCTATGATTGCATCCCATAATATATCTACCATATCTTGTCTCCTTTTCTTTTGTTTCACTATCATATCACATTTTCAAGTAATGTGCAATGGGGACGTTTCTTTTTTCACATTTAATAGAAATTACTAATATTTTTTAGTATTTATTAAATGTGAAAAAAGAAACGTCCCCATTGCACAGAAAATCTATCTTCTTCTACAACACCCTTGATTTGTATTATTACAATTATGATTAGTCGTATTAGGAATAACATTAATTCTTGCACTTAATCCATCTGAATTAGTAATTTGATATGTGCATCCACTTTGTTCCTGATTTTGGTTACATCCACAATTCGCATTCGGATTTGTTATACTACTTACTGTTATTGCATTACTATCATGATTATTACAATTACATAAACCTTCTCTATTGCAACAACTACAACTACTCAATAATCGACAAAGAAATCTGCCAACAATACATGTTATGTATGCAGTAATTAAACTAATTAAAGCATATATGATAGCAGCAATTAAAAAGTTTAGATTGTTAATTACAAAAGTGACAATTAAAAAAATAGCAAAAATGATAGCAGCTACCAAAACAGGACATTTTAAAATCTTCTGTAAAGCAATAGAAATAATAATGACAGCAATTGGTAGTGCAAAAAATATAAGCAAAGTATTCATTTGTTTTTCTCCTTTTCCTTTTTGCTATATTTTATGCAGAATTCCTGTTATGTGTTAATCTTTTATTCATTTTCTTCATACTCCACATTTACCAAATAAAGTCCCTGTGGTGGTAATGTCTTTCCTGCTTTTTCACGATCTTTGGCTATGATTATATTATAAATTTCTTCAGGTTCTATATTTCCTAATCCTACCTCTACTAGTGTTCCAGCTATAATTCTAACCATATTGTATAAAAATCCATTTCCTGTTAACTCAATCCATATTTTATGATTTTCTTTCTCAATTATTTCCGCTTTATAAATGATTCTTACACTACTTTTTGAACTAGTTCCACTTGCTTTAAATGCTTTAAAATCATGTTCTCCCTCAAAATATTGAATGGCTTGTTTCATTCTATTTACATCTAATTTTATTGGAATATGGGTTTCCAAATTTCGATAAATAGCACTTCCTATCTTCTCATTATTAATGACATATCGATAAGTTTTTCTTTTACAAGATAAACGACTATGAAATCTCTCCTCTACTTCTTCTGCTGATTTAATCAAAATAGATTTTTTTAAATTACTATTAATTGCAATGGGAAATTTCTCAATTGGAATATTTGAGTTGGTTTTAAAATTTGCAACTTGTCCGAAGAGCATGAACACCACTATCTGTTCTTCCAGATGCCATCAATTCTATTTTTTCTCCTGTTATTTGTTCAATCGCTTTTTCGATGGTTCCTTGTATATTTAATTTATTAGGTTGCTTTTGCCACCCGATTAAACTCTTTCCCATCATATTCAATGGTTAGTTTTATATTTCTCATACTTCTTCTTTTCCTTCTTCATATTTTTGTACTTAGTATAACATATAATAAAAAAAATGTATAGAATCCTTCTTTTTCTAAAAAAGAAAAGCTAGATATAGCATCTAGCTTTCTCCTCCATGCTATGAAGGACTGCTCCAAAATTCTGCTGCAAATTTTCCAACATTAAAGTTGGCATTCTTGTAGTACAGGAAATTCCTTCTTATCTCCACTTTCACTCCTTTTTCTTCTAAGACTTTTTTCAGATCTTGAATCATTTCTGGATCATTTGTCATTACATGAAGCCAATTCCATTCTTCATCTTCTCTTTCCCGCTTAGCAGCCTGCTCTTTCTCCTTGAAAGTTCCCATAGCTTAAACCTCCTTTTTGCATGAATCTACAAAATTGTTTCTTATTTATTTTAATATACACAGAAGCAATTTACAACTATATTCAAATGATAAAGGGAAGACAAAATTCGTCCTCCCCTTTCCATGTTTACTTTACTGACTATCTCCAGGCTTCTCTTACTTTTTGTGCAATTTTGCTATTGGGATAAATTGCTGTCACCTTTCTTCCCTCCACTGTTGCTTCTTCTGATCCATACATCTCCAAGCTTGTCTTAACCTGTTGTATACAATACTTCAGGGCGGGTTCTTTCACGATTACCTCTAATGTAACAATTCTCCCTTTACTTGGCTCACACAATTTTACAGACTTCAACGCATCCTTTTTCTGCGCTTCAAAGTAATCTTCAATGCATTTCGTTGTCTTTTTACAGAATAATCCCATTATGTCCTCCTATGTATCATGGATTTTCTAAAAGTTTCTATCCTATATTTTAACATATTTTCTGTAAAATTTCAAATATACTAGATTCAACAAAAAAAGTTGCTAAGTTGCAACTTTTTATTCCTCTTCTTTTAGTTCCGATTCTTCCTTCTTTTTTGTATCCTCTTTTATCTTTTTCAATTGATCTTTTCTTTCTTTTTTCTCAACAGTAAATCTTTTTGTCACAATATTACTAATTAATATTTTCTTCAAAACGTCTTCTCTTACATCAGCAATTAAAGTACCATCTTTGGCTACTGATATTTTTCCCGTTTCTTCTGATACTACTACTACAATACTATCTGATTCTTTTGATATTCCAATTGCCGCTCTATGTCTTGTCCCTAACTCTTTCGCAATATCTTTATCATCTGCAAGTGGTAATACACACGCTGCTGCTGCTATCTTATTACCAGCAATTACAACTGCACCATCATGCAAAGGTGTTTTTGGTTCAAAAATATTCACTAACAATTGTGGAGATACCTCTGCTTCCATTGGAATTCCAGTGGCTATAATATCTTGTATTTTAATATCTCTTTCTAATACAATCAAAGCCCCTGTTTTTGCTTTTGAAAGTTCTGTTGCTGCAATGACTACTTTGTAAATATCTTCCTTTGTTTTGGTTGATACATCTTTATCAATTCCAAAAAAACGTGTCAACTTATTGGTTCCTAATTGCTCTAATCCTCTTCTTAACTCTGGCTGAAAAATAACAATAATAGCAATGACTCCTAAATTCATAATGCCTGTTAAAATCCAATTTAAAATTTTCAAATTAAATAATCCACTTGCCCAAGTTGCTATAATCAAAAGCACAATTCCTTTGATTAACTGCCAAGCTCTTGATCCTTTAACCACTTTAAAAAAGCAATACAATAAAAATATTACAATTGCCAGATCTAATATAAGAGTAATTAATTCAAATGGATTCCCTTGTAGAGATTTTATATAAGATACAATATTGTCTTTATAAAAATTTTCCCAATTCATTCCTAAATTTATTACCATCCAATTCTCCTTTTATCCCATTAATGCATATACAAGTGTTATTCCTGTTCCTGCTAACATTAAAAGCACTAAGATTCCTGCCATAATTTTAGCAAATAATTTTCCTTTGTCATAACTTGATTTATTTTCTTTCTTTTTCATTTTATTTCATCCTTCTTTCTTTTTCTTTCTCCTTTTATTATAACATATTCTTTTGAATTTTCAATTCTTTTCAATTTTTATTTTCTATTTCCTTACTTCTAATATAACCGCTTCCTTTTGTACTGGGCTTTTTGAAATTTTAATTATTTCTTTTATTTTTTCTCTTGCCTCTTTCAATTTTTCCTCATGATTTGCATGAATATACGCTAAAATTTCTTTTTTTTGTACTTTTTCTGCCACCTTTTTATGAAATACAATTCCTACTGCTAGATCGATTTTATCTTCTTTCTTTTCTCTTCCAGCCCCCAACATCCCCACTAATTTTCCAACTTCTTTACTATTGATTTCTTGTATATAACCTTCTTCTTCACAAAAGACTGGTTCTCTATACTTTGCCTTTGGTAATTTTTCTAAATCCTCTATGGCGGTTATATCGCCTCCTTGTTGCTTTACTAATTGTAAAAATTTCTCATATGCTTTTCCATTTTTTATTTGTGTTAATAAATTATTTCTATTTTCTTCTAAATTTTCTCCTTTACCAGCTAATTTTATCATATAACTTCCAAGTTCTATTACGACTTGTTTTAAATCTTCTGGCATTTCTCCTTTTAAAAACTTAACAGCTTCCTTTACCTCTAAAGAATTTCCGACCGCATATCCTAATGGTTCATTCATATTGGTCAAAACACAAATCGTTTCTCGATTGGCTAACTTTCCTATTTGTATCATAGTATTGGATAATTTTCTCGCCTCTGTCAAATTTTGCATAAAAGCACCTTTTCCTACTGTCACATCTAAAACTATTTTTTGTGCACCACTTGCAATCTTTTTACTCATGATACTAGAAGCAATTAATGGAATACTCTCTACACAAGCTATACTATCACGCAAAGCATATAATTTTTTATCCGCTGGCGCTAAATTCAAAGTTTGAGAAATCAAACTAATTCCAATTTCTTCTACATTTTTTATAAACTCCTTTATTCCTATTTCTGTTCGATAACCTGGAATTGCCTCCAATTTATCTATGGTTCCCCCTGTAAATCCTAATCCTCTACCTGACATTTTAGCTACTGGTATTCCGAAAAGAACTTACTAATGGCAACAAAATCAAAGAAACCTTGTCCCCTACGCCTCCTGTCGAGTGTTTATCCACAATAATTCCTTTTAGTGTGGATAAATCTAAAATTTCTCCTGAATGTGCCATGGCTAATGTTAAATCGGTTGTTTCCTGATCTGAAATTCCATTTAAAAATATTGCCATAATAAATGCTGCCGCTTGATAATCTTGTATCTTTCCCTTTGTATATTCCATGATAAAATATTCAATTTCTTCTTTGCTTAATTCTTGTTTCCTTTTCTTTTTCTCTATGATCTCTATTCCATTCATGTTTATAATCCTTCCCAAAACCTTATTTTATCTCGATAAAATTTTTGGTAAAACTTTTTCTATGAATTGGACACAGTCCATATTCACGAATCGCTGAAATATGCTTTGCTGTTCCATATCCTTTATGAGTTATAAAACCATATTGTGGATAAATTTCATCCCATTGCCTCATTATTCTATCTCTTGTTACTTTTGCTATGATAGATGCTGCAGCAATATTATAACATTTGGCATCTCCTTTAATCATAGACTCATAAGGAATTCCTTTGGTATCTATATGCGTTAAAGCATCTACTACAATCAGATCTGGTTTTACTTCTAATCCTTCTACTACTTTGCTAACTCCCTGTTTCGTAGCATTTAAAATATTGATTTCATCAATTACATCTTGTCCTATAATAGCAACTGAATAACTAATCGCCTCTTCTAAAATTAAATCATATAATTTTTCTCTCTTCTTCTCTGTTACTTTTTTAGAATCATTCACTCCTTCTATCATCGAACCTTGTGGCATAATTACTCCTGCCACTACAACGGGACCTGCTAAGGGGCCTCTTCCTGCTTCATCAATTCCCGCTATTTTTTCAAACCCTTTTTGATACCAATCTTTTTCTATTTCTTTTAATTTTGTTAATCTTTCTATTTCTTTTTCCTTCATTTTGATTTTCCTTTCAATGTCTATTCTTGTATATTATCTATTTCTTTTAAAGAATATTTTCCCTCATATCCTTTGGTATTATAAACTTCCACTGCTAAATTTGTTTCATCAAATTGAATTAGATATTTCTCATTTTCTTCTATTTCTATTTTGTTCAATCCCCATTTTTCTTGTGTAGCTGGGGTTAGCCAATAACATGTTGTGCTATCTTCAATCGCAAATTCTGTTGGAATTGTTTCTGCCTTTTCTAATTGTGCCCCTGTCTCACTCTCATATATTTCTTGTCGAACCTCTATCTTTTTCTCTTCATTAGGATTAATTCCCATTTTAAAAGTCGCTTCTTCTACATATGATTTTGCCTTTGCTTGAATCAATAACATATTCGTTTTTAGTTCTTCTAATTTAGCCTTTCTTATCACATTTCCTCCACTTGAAATTGCAATCCCTGCTAAAATGATCAATACTACTACTGTTATTGTTAATGTAATTAAAGTAATTCCTTTATTTTTATTTTCCATATAAAGATCCTTTCTTCTTTTATTTCTTACATTATATATTTTTATCTTAATATTTTCAATACAAAGGCAAATTTTTTTCACACAAATTTCACAAACCTATTGTATTATATCAGCATAATAGGTTATTATATTAATAGTTATTTATTAGGAGGTTTTACAAAATGGAAGAAAAAGAAGAAAAAAATCAAAATTTTAAAACAGTCCAAAACCCTAATACATATAAGACCATGTATCAAAATAATATGACTACAAAAAAAGTAGGTTTTGGAAAAACGATTTTATTACCATTTTTTAGCGGTGTTGTAGGATCTGCTCTTGTATTAGGCACTTGTTTTGGGATTCCATCCATTCGCTCTCAATTATTCAAAACAAATACTTCTACTGGAACTACTACAAACATTCAAAATACAGGTTATGTCACACAAACTTCACTTTCTAATTATTCTGACACTTCTGTATATGCAGCCAATAAAATTCTACCATCCATTGTAGGAATTACAGTAGAATATAATGTAAACAATTCTTTTCTATCGGTGTTTAATAGGCAACCACAAACTAGTACCGCAGAGGCAACTGGTTCTGGTATTATTATTAGTGAGGATGGTTATATTTTAACGAACAATCATATTGTGGCTACCTCTTCTTCAGATTCTTATTATGAAGTATCAGAAGCTACTAAAGTGACTGTTACTTTATTCAATGATGAAACAGAATATGAAGCAAAAATTATAGGAACTGATGAACAAACTGATCTAGCGGTTATTAAAATCGAAAAAACAGGGCTTTCAAAAGCAGAATTTGCTGATTCTGATAATATTAAAGTAGGGGAATTTGCAATGGCTGTTGGAAATCCTTTAGGTATGCAAAGTAGTATTACTTGTGGTGTTATCAGTGCTATAAACCGAGAAGTTACAGATTCAGATGGAAAGAAATTTACTTTAATTCAAACCGATGCGGCAATCAATTCTGGTAATAGTGGTGGTGCTTTAGTAAACGGAGAAGGAAAAGTAATTGGTATTAATACTTTAAAACTTTCTGGAACAGGAATTGAAGGAATGGGATTTGCCATTCCAATTAACTCTACTACTGATATTACTTCTCAATTAATTCAATATAGTAAGGTAAAAAGACCTTATGTTGGAATTTCTGGAATGGATTTAACAGAAAACTTAGCAAAAGCCAATAATTTAGTCGTTGGTATTTATATTAAATCAATTGATGATTTCTCTGCTGCGGAGAAAGCTGGCTTAAAAGTAGGAGATGTCATTATCGAAGCAGATGGTAAAAAAGTAACAAAAATGGATGAATTAAATGCCATCAAAAACGCTCATCAAATTGGAGAAGAAATGAAAATCAAAGTAAACCGTAATGGACAAGAAAAAGAATTAACGATTGTTTTAGGTGAACAGCCTTAAAAAACGGGAAAACCCTAGTTGCAGTACACTGCTAACTAGGGTTTTTGGGCTTAGAATTCCATTTCTTTCAGTAAGAACGGCACCTGTATTTCAATGTATTCGCTCTCGTTGACAACCCAACCTACGCTACTCAATTCCTGTAACAGGCCGAAGTCCACTTTTTCACCAGGAAATTCTTCTTTCCTCATTATGACGGCTCTGTCTTTCAGCTGTTCGAACATGAAATCAATTGCGTTCTCGAAGATTTCTCGCTGTCTGCAGACCTCATGGCTTTCTGCCTCATTCTCATCTTCGCCTTCTCCAACTGCAATCACGCCATTGTACTTTAAAGACACTCGCCAGTATTCCCGAAGGATTTTCTTCTTTTCACGATCTGGCGTCCTTAAAATGAAGATACGCTCCTAAAAAAACTCACCTTAGCCATTTTTTTCCCTCGTCCACTACTATTCTTCATGGACTCTCCTTTTTTATTTGCTTAGCTATTGGCTATGCATATCTATATTATAGCACATTTTACATAATTCTTCAATCCTTAATAAATTATTCACTTTTCGTTCACACAATGGACAAACTCTGCTGTTAAAATACAATCATAGTCAGTGAGAGATTACTGACTCTAAATTAAAAACATCCCCTTTTATTTTCAAAAAAAGAAAGAGAATTTCCTCTCTTTCTTTTTTTATAGAATTACCAAATCCATTTCACTTGTAAAATTTTCATTTCCATAAGCATAGATAAGATACAAAGTATCTTTTGTTATATAAAATACTTTTGAATTTTCTACTTCATATCTTTTGCTTGTGATGTCTCGACTATATATGTTATATCCTATATTTTTTAAATCTTCTACTTTTTTTTGTTCCTTTTGAATTTTATTTCTGATTTTTTGCTGTACTTCAAATGGTTCCATATTTTCTATTCTTAATACTTCTTCTAGACTAATTTCTTTGTTATTTCTTAAATCATAATTAAAAGTTTCGATAATAACTCTTTGTGCATTTGCTCCTTCTTTTAATTGGGAACGAATCATTAAAGATAAAATATCATTTTGTACATTTGCTACATATTCCACATTGTAAATTATATTTTTATTTTGTGTTTGTATCACTTGGTTTAGTTTTTGGATAAAAGTTTCGATTTCTTGATTATATTCTTCTATTTTGGGATGATCTATATTAATATATGGAATTTGTACTTCTATGTCATAATCATTTTCTTTTTTCTCTTTTCTTTCTATTTTGGTATATACAAGTGATTTATCGTTTTCTTTTTTCTTATTATCATGTCCTTCTCTATTTTCAATTTGATTCGTAAAGATATGTTCAAACTCTAATTCTAAATTTTCTATTTGTTCTTCTGTTTTATTTCCTAATTTTGTTTCTGTTTCAAAACCGAGTAATCTTCCAATCTCTATTCTAGCATAAAATTGAACATAGAAAGCAACAATAATAGCAATTACACAGGTTATTACAATTGCACTATAAATCGTAATTTGTTTTTTGCTTAAAGCTTTTTCTTCTGGCAAAATTACTTTCATTCCAATTCCTCTTTCTCATTTTTTTCAAATTATACCATGTTTTCTTTTTTTTGCCAAGAGAGAATGCTTATTTCAATAAGTTTCTATAAATGACATCCTCCTATTTAGGAACTTCTTCTCCTTCCATCTTTTCTATCTTAAAATCCCCTTTCCTCCCTTTTATTTTTTTCTTATTTTTACAGAATCTCTTATTTCCCTTCCAGAAAAATCTCTTTTATTTTTGTTTCAGAAAATAAATAAATTATTCTTCCAATCTTTATCAAATTTAATTGAAATCATTGACTATTTCCTAGTTTTGCGATATGATATTATAGATTAAATTTAAATAGAAATGAGGAATTAAAAACGTATGTTATGTTCAGAATGTAATGAAAATCCAGCCATACTTTTTTATAAAAAAATAGAAAATGGAAAAGAATCCATGGAAGGCTATTGTTATGATTGTGCCAAGAAAAAAGGAATCAATCCGAATGAAGTACTAGCCAAACAAAATGATGTATTATCTCATGATAAAGTAAACTTATCTGATATGACAAAACAATTTGAATCTATTTTTAAAGATTTAGCAGAAAATATCAATTTAGAAGATATCGAAAATATAGAAGGTGCTATTACTTTTGAAAATCCTGATCCAAATGGAGATGAAGATTCACCTAAAATAGCAGGTGCCGCCATTCCACTTGGTTCTATCTTTTCCAATATGTTTCATGCACAAAATACTAAAAATAAAGAAGAGCAAGAAGAAACCACAAATAGTAGAAAAAAGGTAAAAGTAGAAAAAAAGAAGAACACCAAACAAAATAAAAAGAAAAAATTTCTTGATGTATATGGTACAAATCTAACTTATAAAGCCAAAAACAATGAAATAGATATAGTTGTTGGCAGAGACAAAGAAATTCAAAGAATTGTTCAAATTTTAAATCGTCGTTCTAAAAATAATCCCTGTCTAATTGGAGAACCAGGTGTTGGTAAAACTGCTATTGCACAAGGTTTAGCGATTAAAATTGCCAACCAAAACGTACCTGCTAAACTTTTAAATAAAGAAGTTTATTTACTTGATATGACAGCTGTTATTGCTGGTACTCAATTTAGAGGACAATTTGAATCAAGAATGAAAGGGATTATTGATGAATGTAAAGAATATGGAAATATCATCTTAGTTATCGATGAAATTCACAATATCATTGGTGCAGGAGATGGAGAACATTCTATGAATGCAGCTAATATTTTAAAACCAGCTTTATCAAATGGAGAAATTCAATTAATTGGTACCACCACTTTAAAAGAATACAGAAAATATATTGAAAAAGATTCTGCTTTAGAAAGAAGATTTCAACAAGTATTAGTGGAAGAACCTAATATTGATGATTCCATTGGAATTTTAGAAGGCATCAAAAAATATTATGAAGAATACCATAAAGTAAAAATCTCTTCTGATGTTATTCGCCAAGTTGTTGTCATGTCTGAAAAATACATTCACGATCGATTCTTACCAGATAAAGCCATTGATATTTTAGATGAAGCTTGCTCTAGAATTAATCTTGAAAATAAAGATCTTTACAAATTGGAAATGCTAAAACAAGAACTTTCTCAAGTTCAATCAGAAAAAGAAGAAGTAATTGCAGCTGACTCAACAGAAGACTATCAAAAAGCGGCTGATCTAAAAACCCGTGAATGTCAGTTAATAGAAGAAATTGATAAATTGAATAGTAAATTAAAATTAAAACAAATTACGGTTCAAGATATTGCTAATGTAATTGAAAGTTGGACAAAAATACCCGTGAAAAAAATCACTGAAGCAGAGACACAAAAACTTTTAAATCTAGAAACCAATCTTCATAAAAGAATTATTGGACAAGAAGAAGCGGTTAGTAGTGTAGCTAGAGCTATTCGAAGAAATCGTGCTGGTTTACAAAACACAAAAAGACCACCCTCTTTTATCTTTGTTGGTCCTACTGGTGTTGGAAAAACTGAACTTGCCAAGTCTCTCGCCTTTGAAATGTTTGGAAGTGAAGATTCTATTATCCGAATTGATATGTCTGAATATATGGAAAGTCATTCTACTTCTAAATTGATTGGAGCTCCTCCTGGTTATGTTGGCTATGATGATGCGGGACAATTAACAGATAAAGTAAAAAGAAAACCTTATTCTATTATTTTATTAGATGAAATAGAAAAAGCACATCCTGATGTATTTAATATCTTGCTTCAAGTATTAGATGATGGCAAATTAACAGATAGTCAAGGAAACTCTGTTAGCTTTTCAAATACCATTATTATCATGACTTCTAATGCAGGTTCTAATTTAAATAATAATGCTATTGGGTTTGGAGGACAAACCATTAATAAAAATAAAATAATAGATAGTTTAAAAGATATCTTTCGTCCTGAATTCTTAAATCGAATTGATGAAATTGTAGCTTTTGATAGTTTAACAAAAGAACAACTATTACAAATTGTTGATCTAATGTTAAAAGATACGATCACTGCTTTAAGGGAAAAAGATATTCAAATTGATATTACCAAACCAGCCAAAGATTTTATTTTAGAAAAAGGAACTGATGTTAAATTTGGCGCAAGACCTCTAAGAAGAGCCATCCAAAAATATCTTGATGACGAACTTTCTGAGATGATATTAAGAAGTACCTTAGTCGATGGAAAAATGGTAGTTGTTAATTTAAAAAATAACAAGCTAAACTTTGAAATAAAATAGGAGAAAATTATGTTAAAACATGTTCCAAATATCTTAACTGTTGTTCGACTTTTGTTTATACCACTCATTGTATTTTACATTTTTACTGGCAATTATATCTTTGCTTTTGTATTTTTCACAATATCTGGAATAACAGATATTGCAGATGGTTTTATTGCCCGAAAATTTAATCTTGTTTCCAATTTTGGAAAATTGATGGATCCTTTGGCTGATAAACTAACACAAATTGCTACTTTGGCTTCTCTTGTATTTACTGATATGATTCCAGTTTGGATTTTATTAATTGTATTTTTAAAAGAATTCATTATGATTTGTGGTGCCTCTTTCCTTTATGGAAAGGATGTCGTTGTTTATAGTAAATGGTATGGAAAACTTGCTACTGTATTATTCTATATTGCAATTGTTACTTCCCTTTTATTAAAACAATTTAATTTGACTCATATTTGGGAATTCTTAGATTTAAGTATTTTCGCTCTGGCTTTAATGGCTACTATTTTTTCTTTGGTTATGTATGTAAGAGATTTATATAAAAAAGGCTTTATTGATAAACAAGATTTAAAAAAGGAAGTTACAATTGATCAAAAAGAAAAAAAGAAGAAATAAAAGATGTGCCCCTCAGTTCAAAGAACTGAGGGGCTTTTCTACAACCTTCTAAAATTTGTCATCTGCAAACTCCTTACCCGACGATACCGACGCCGACGTTGCTACCGCTTTCCGCGATCAACTCATCAAAGAACAAATACTTCATTTCATAAAAGTTCTCCTTTCATGTTGTTTGATCTACTTGTACTCTAAACTTTTTGGGATTTTAGTAAAATCCTGGTGGAGCTCTTATCCTCCGCATATGACTCCTTTCGTGGTTAGTTTGGTTTTCAACCAGTTACTATCTTAGTATAACATAATAAAGTATCGTTATCAATACTTTATGTATATTTTATTCAAAATCTTCTATTAATTGATTTAGAGCTTGTTTTCCATTTACTTGAATCCCTTTTTTCATATTAATCTTATCGGTTTCTGGTAAATATTCCGTTGTAATTCCTGTAATTTCTATTTCCTTTTGTGTTCCATCTGATAAAATTTGATAAATTGCCACTTCTCCTTCTTTATCTTTTACCATATAGTGTTCTTCACAATTTCCCTCCCTCTCTTGAAACAAAACAATTTCATTGGGAGAAAAACTTTCTATTTTATAATTAGCATACTTTTCTTGTATTTCTTCCTGACTTAAATTCACAAAATCTTTTGCTATTATTTCATTTTCACTTTTCGTATGTCCACATTCCAAAAAATAATTTTTCTTTGTTATTGTACAATTAGGAGATGTTTTTTCTTCTTGTGTATTGGCTCTTATTGTATTTTGGTATTCCATCCCTTCATATTCTTCTGTACACTCATCTAATATCTCTTCTTCTGCTATTTTGGTTTCTGATTTTGGTACCTCCACCTTATCTGTTGGCATGTCCAAAACAATTGCTGTTATAATGGCACTAATTACAACCAAAATAGCTATTAATGTTATTATTATTTTATTCATAAACTTTGTTCTAACTCCTTTTCTATTTTTTAGTAGTATTTACAAAGCTTTTGAAATTTATACCAATTTTTCTTCTCTCTTTTTAACAATAAATAGATAGAACGAGAAATAACTCCCTTTTTATTTTTAATTTAATATTTTATTTATCCAAATCTTCCCTTTTTTATTAATTCGTAGTGTAATTTCTCTGTCCTCATCTGTTCGAAATAATTTATTTCCACTTTTCTTTAATTTTTCCAAAACATTAGAATTAGGATGTCCAAAAGTATTTTTTTCCCCCACTCCAATTAGTGCTATTTTGGGATTTACTGCATTTAAAAATTTTTCTGTCGATGAAGATTTTGAACCATGATGGACTACTTTTAATATCGTAAATTGTAATATATTTGTACCTTTATATTTTTCTAAAATTTCCTTTTCAGCAACTTCCTTAATATCTCCTGTAAATAACATAGAAAAATTTTTATCGTTCAATTTGCATACTAAAGATTTGTTATTCATACTATTTTCGTTAATTACTTCCTTTGAATTTGGCCATAATATATCAAAATATAAATTTTTTTCTATTTGGATTCTTTGTCCAACTTCCACTACTTGTACTTTCACATTCTTCCCTTTTACTATTTTTAGAAACTCTTGATAATTTGTTGAATCTTCAAATTGCTTTCCTATAATAACACTTTTTACTTTTATTTCTTGTAATAAATATAGATAGAACTGTACATGATCTCATTCAATGACTTATACCAAATTCAAAATTATGGGCATATAACTATACCCATAATTTTAGATAGTACTTAGAATATTAATCCTTTAATTGCTATAGCAATTTCCTTCTTAGTCTGGCATTCACATACCACATTATCTTTACTAACTATCATTGCCCAATGTTTTCCACCTCCAATTTTGGATAAATCATTGGCAACAATATAATCTGCCTGATTCTTTTCGCGCAATCTTATAGCTACTTTTAACAGTTCCTCTCTGCTTACACCATCAAGTAACTTAAATCCAATCAATTTCACACTGGAATCTAGTTTCTTAATCATGCCAATTACTTTTGGTGTAAGACTATACATTGTCATCAGATGTGGCTCATAGGAAGATATCTTTCCACTGTTGTCTGCAATAACACGTGGATTTTCAAAGATTTCCATAAGCCTTTGTTTTGTTATTGCTTCTACAGGAATGCTTTGAAGTGTATCCCAAATCTCATTAACAAGTTCTTCTGCTCTTATAGAATACTTGCCTGCATAATCGCCTACTGCTGCAGAATGAATAACGACATCAATTTTATTTTCACTAAAGATTTTCTGCAAAGCATCTATTAAGTCCTGCGTTGTCTCAATTGTGATATATTCTATCTTTGGACTATTCACACGAGGTTTATGCGACATTTTTGTAGAAACAAAAAAGATTTTTTCAATTTCTTCTGCTTTGTCTTCCAAAAATGTTTCTGCAAACACACAACCAAGTGCACCAGTTGACATATTAGTAATTTTCATTACTGAGTCAATTCTTTCATTTGTAGGTCCTGAAGTGATAATAATTTTTTTCTTCATGTTATATTCCTCCTTTTCATAAACTACTTACCACTATATTTCTTGGATTATTAATATATCTATCGCTTCTTCCAAACCGACTTAAGATTTCTGAAGCGATAAACTCCCCATAAACATACTGTGCCCTTTCTTGTGATAAAGATAAAATATGCATCAGATTTTTTTTTGTGTTTATTCTATCTTTTTTCAGCCACTCTTTTTCGTGAATAGAAATAGGACCATAAATGTAACTTTGCCCATCACCATAGTCTTCCCCCTTATAGGTACTTACACAATTAAGTATAAATGTATAAATGGAATCATTATGATTATGTGTTACCTTTGTTTCTTCTTCAAAAACATGAGTATTGGAATTAGAACAAATAGTGAAAATCCCAAAAAGATTTTCATTATATTGGGAACTTCTTGCCACATAATAAGCAAGATGATAATATTCCATACAATTAAAGATATAAATCTTTTTTCCCTTTATGATAAACTCATGCTTGTGAAGCTCTGCTTTTAAAAATTCCTCTGGCTCCCTATAAGAAATTTTTCTCGCCATTGGCTCAGCACCAGAAGCATATCCTTTTGGAATTTCATATTTTTCTCCATTTTGAAAAACTACTGTCCTATTGACTCCATCTTTGTAATAACTTCCAGCAATAATAATTTTGTTAGGCTTTGAAAACTCTTTATAGTTTTCCTCAAATCTGCTGATATATGCCATTTCAGGAAACAAGGTAATATCAGGTTTCTTGTTTTGTATCATTTGAAATGCTTTCTTAAATTGCTCCCCCATACTATCTGTCTCAATTAAATATTCATCACAACTATTGCAATCTAATGTCATATTTAATTGAAACATCAATACTGATAAATAATCATTTACCCGCATAATTTTTACTCCTTTCAATTTGATACTTGAATTATACATCAAAAAATGATATAATTCAAATGCATATTATTAATATTTATTATAAACGGAGGTTATATCAATATGAATATTAATTTTGAATACTATAAAACATTTTATTATGTAACAATCTATCGGAAGTATCAGTAAAGCAGCTAACTTTCTACATATTTCGCAACCAGCAATAACAAAATCTATTCAAAAATTAGAACAAGAATTAGATATGATGCTTCTTTATCGAACACCTAAAGGTGTTTGCTTAACAGAAAACGGAAAAATATTTTTTGAATTTATCAAAAGTGGTGTTGAAAGTTTTATGAATGGCGAACACAAACTTACTGCACTTAATAATCTAGAAACAGGAAACCTTAGAATTGGTTCAAGCACTACTGTTACTAAATATTATTTACTTCCTTATATAGAAAAATTTCATAAGGTTTACCCAAAAATCAATATTTCTATTACAAACCATTTAACCAATACGATGCTATCTTTATTAAAAAAGGGAAGTCTTGATTTTTTAATTGTTAATCTTCCCATGAAATTTGATAATAGTTTAAATATAATTCCTTGTACCAAACTTCATGATTGCTTTGCTCGGAAATTTAGAATTCAAAAAACAAATTGCGAAACCAATCTCTTTAAAAGATTTAATAGCAAATTATCCAATTGTTACACAAAAAGAACCTTCTAACACTAGAACATTTTTAAATTCATTGATGAAAGAACATCATATAGATTTTCACCCTCAATTTGATATTGTAAGTTATAGCTTAGTAAAGGATTTTGGTAAAATTGGAATGGGAATTTCCTATATCACAAAAGAATTTACAAAATCAGAATTACAAAGTAATGATTTATACCAAATACCAATTATTGAAAAAATACCAACTAGACATTTGCGGAATAGTAACAACTAAGTCTACCATCAATACTCTTGCCGCTCAAAAGTTAATTGATATGATTCTTCATAAGGATTAATTTATATGCTTTTGGACTTTGATTTTTCCATTATGATTTACACTAATACTTATTTCTCCATTTACATCAGTCCTATAAATCTTACAACCGCAAGTTTTCTAGTCTTTCTAAAACACTTGCGTTTGGGTGTCCAAAAGTATTCTTCTCTCCCACTCCAATTAGTGCCATTTTAGGTTTTACCTTATTGATAAACTCTTCTATTGACGACGACTTCGAGCCATGATGTGCTACCTTTAATATTGTAGATTCTAATACATTTGTGTCTTTATACTTCTCTAGCATGGTTTGTTCTGCAATACTTTCAATATCTCCTGTAAATAGAATAGATAGGCTCTGATACACCATTTTGCAAACCAAAGAATTATTATTCATACTATTTTCACTAATTCCACTCTTTGAACTTGGCCATAAAACATCAAAATAGAAATCTTTTTCGATATTTATTCTCTGACCTGCCTCCACCACATGGACTATTATCTTCTTCTTTTTAACAATTTCTAAAAACTTTTGATAATTTGTTGAATCTTCAAATTGCTTTCCTATAATTACATTCTTTACTTTAATTTTTTCCATAATATACAGCAATCCGACCAATGTGGTCTTGATCGAAATGGCTTATTACAATGGCATCAATTGTTCGATATCCTCTATCCAATAAATAAGGGAGCAAGACTTTTTTCCCCACATCAAATTCTTGATTTTTACTTCCGCCTCCGTCTACTAAAATCGTTCGATTTTGAGGCGTTACTATAAAAGTACCGTCTCCTTGTCCAACATCTACAAAATGAATTCTTAATTCTTTTGGCATTCCTATAACCATCCAAAATAGAAAAATTAAGAATATTACGCTATATTTTCTTTTTCTTTGATGCAGTCGATAACGAAATAATGCAATTAAATTTTTTACTCTTTGATAACTTACTATCCTTTTTTCTTCTTGATAAATAAGATATAATTTCCTTATTAAGCCTACTCCTACCAAATAAATTATAATGTGAAATAAATTTGGTGTTGATAAATAAATTTTAGAAAAAGGAATTTGGCTAAAAAAATTCGCAATGAAATTTAAAAAATCTAACCCAATGGATAATGGAATTTTACAAAAAGGAATAAACAAACTAAAAAAAGTCAATAAAATAATAGGTCCTATTATAAAACTTGCCCATAAATTTGTAATTAAAAAATAAATTCCGCCTATATTAAAATGATAAATTAAAATTGGAAATATTACGATTTGCACTGATAAACTAACTGCTATTACTTCTTTTATCTTGCCTAAAAAAAAATTTTTCTTTTTTATTACTTTTAAATTCAATTGTTTCAAAATAATAGGATAAAACAATAAGATTCCAATCGTTCCTAAATAAGAAAGTTGTAATCCTACCTGTAAAATTAGAAATGGATTATAGATTAAAATACTTAATAAAGAAATTGCCATAGAATTCCATACATCACTTTTTCGATAAATTAAACTACTACCAATAGTAATTTCTGTCATGATAACAGCTCTTACAATTGAGGGCGAAAAACCTGTCACCAAGGCATACAAAATAAGAATTATCATGGTTATTATCTTTGATTTTCTTTTTCCTACCAACTTTTTTAATAACAATTGAACTCCTATTGTAAGATAACCAATATGTAATCCAGAAATTGCTAAAAGATGTGAAATACCTGCGATTTGAAACTTTTCTTTTACTTCTTCTGATAGTTCTGTTGTTTCTCCTAACAGCAATCCTTTTAAAATTCCAGCCTTCTCTGGTTGCCATGTTTCCTCTATTTTCTCTTTGATTTTTAAGTTGATTTTATGGGCTATTGATGTCACTACATTTTGTTGTTTCTTAGCTATTACTTCAAATTGATCTACTTTTAGTTTTCCTATTATTTTTAATGTCTTAAAATATTTTCTTTCATCATATCCACCATAATTAGTAGCTTCTCTTGTTTTTTTTAATTCCCCCTGTAACTTAACTTTATCTCCATATTGAAGTTCCATTTCTCCTTTTTTAACTTGAATCCATAGATTAAAATGTTTTTCTAATACTTTTACTTGATAACAATCATAATATTGTTTTTCTAATTTTTGACTTATCACAATTCCTATCATTGAAATTTTCTGTCCCTCTAGATATAAATTTTCTTCCTTTCTATTTTGAAATAAAATAATTGTATGGGAAAGAATTGAAAATGAAACTAGAATAAAAATAGTTTGGATGTTAAACATTAATTTTAAATATCTACTATATCTTTTAAAAGATAATAGCTTAAATTTTTGTTTTCTTTTTGTTTTTAAAACTTTGTTATAAAAATAGTAAGTTGCTCCTATCAAGATATAAAAGAGGACTATACTAAATGAAAAGTATAGCCCCCATAATATACCTATTATATAACCTATTAGTGCAACTAAAACTGGTCTTTCTTTCATAGTCCTCCTTATTTAATTGCTTGTTTTAATCCTTATATTACTCTTCTTGCCCCTATATAATTGCTTGCTGCATAATTAATTGGTACAATACATACTGTTTTTCCTGTTCTTGGTGAGTGAATTACTTGCCCTCCTCCTACATAGATAGCTACGTGTCCACTATAAAGAACTAAATCTCCTGCTACTAAATTATTTCTACTTACTGGTGTCCCTACTCCTGATTGCCCTCCTGTTGTACGAGGTAAATTAATACCAAAATTTCTATACACATAAGATGTAAATCCTGAACAGTCAAAACCAGTAGCAGGTGTAGAACCACCATAAGTATATTTGGTTCCAATAAATTGTTGTGCATATGCTACTACCTCTGCTCCTCTTCCAGACGCAGGTGCTGTTTGCATTGTTTGTTGTACTATTTGCGTAGTTTCTTGTTTCTTTGTTTTAGTTGTAGATGCTGTTCTTGGTGTTCCTGCACTTCTTGTTGTTTCTTGTTTTCTAGTAGATAATAAAGAAGATGATATATATCCTTCTTTTCCATTTACTTTAACTTGACTCCATCCATTTGCTTCTGCCAAAACATCTACTGCTGTATTAATTGGTAAATTAGCTAAAATTTCTGATGTTGTATTAGCTTCTTTTCTTAAATTAATACTAGTAGAATTAACATATAAGGTTTTAATCACTGTTTGTGGTGTTGGTTGTTCTACTATTGGTTCTTCTTTTTTTATCTTTTCTTTTCGAATCCATCCTTTGGTTATTTTTGTTTCTACACACACCCATCCATTTATTACTTCTATTACATTTACTTCTTCGTCTTTTTTCACTTCAATTGTATCTGTTGCATTTATTACTGGTACAATTTTTAATGTGGTATCTTCTGCTATTTTTTGTTTTCCTAATTCTATGTCATCCTTTGTTTCTGTTTGTTCGTCCTCTTTATTTTCTTGTGTTGGTTGTTCTTCCTTTTGTTCTACTTCATTTTTTGTCGTTTCATAATTCGTTTTTATTTCTCCAGATACTGTCAATAAATCTTCTCTTACATATCCTGTCATTCCTTTTGCTTTTACTTTATACCAATTTCCTGTTTTTTCAATTACTTCTATTGTTTCATCCATAGAAAGTAATTCTAAAATTTTAGCGTTTTCATCTGCTGTTTCCCTAAGGTTTGCTGTTTCTACACTTATTTTACCTGTGTTAGCAGCTAAACTCATGTTTATAAAAAACAAACTGATCAATCCTACGGCAGCCATCATTACAATGCTTTTTATATTCATTTTACTTTTCATTTTTTCTTGCTCCTCACTTTAAAATATATTTTTTTAATTTGTCACGCCTCTTTATATTATATCCCTAATAGAAAAATTTGTCAAGTTTTTAAAATTTTTCCAGAATGAGTTGACAAATACCCTGATTTATAATATAATATTTTCGCTTATATAGAAATGATGATAAAACTTCTCCCCGGTAGTTTTAAATTCATTCCTTTATAGATAGAAAAACAAAAAAAAAGAAAAATAGGAGGGTATTGTTATCATGAATAATACTACATATAGTGCAAAACGTGGCGAAGTTGAAAGTAAATGGTATATCATCGACGCAACTAATAAACCACTTGGTAGAGTAGCAACAGAAGCTGCTAAATTATTAAGAGGAAAACACAAGCCAACATATACACCTAATATTGATACAGGTGATCATGTTATCGTTTTAAATTGTAAAGATGTTATTTTAACAGGAAATAAATTGAATCAAAAGGTTTATAGACATCATTCCGGTTATATTGGAGGAATGAAAGAAGTTCCTGCCAAAGTAATGCTTGAAAAAAATCCAGAAAAAGCTATGACCTTAGCTATCAAAGGTATGTTACCTCATAACTCTTTAGGAAGAGCACAAGCCAAAAAATTAAGAGTTTATGCTGGATCAGAACATGAAAATCAAGCACAAAAACCAGAAGTATGGGAGGTAAAATAAGATGGCTAAAAAAGAAAATATTGTTTTTTATGGTACAGGTAGAAGAAAAAGTTCTGTTTCTAGAGTTCGATTAATAGAAGGTTCTGGAAAAATAACCATTAATGGAAAAGATATTGATGAATTTTTTGGATTAGAAACTTTAAAAGTAATCGTTAGACAACCTTTAACTGTTACTAATACTTTAGCAAAATATGATGTAATTGCTACGGTAAAAGGTGGAGGATTTACAGGGCAAGCTGGAGCGATTCGTCATGGTATTGCAAGAGCTTTAAATGAAGCAAATTCAGAATATAGACCAGCTTTAAAGTCAAGTGGATTTTTAACAAGAGATCCTCGTATGAAAGAAAGAAAGAAATATGGTCTTAAAAAAGCTCGTAAAGCACCACAATTTTCAAAGAGATAAAAAAGAGCCCATTTGGGCAAGAGGCGGGAAGCCTATATACAAGTGCAGTAATCGAAATGGATTACTGCTTTTTTATTATCTTTCTAAAAGTCATTAAAAGCTGATAAAAACTACTGCATAATATACACACAATATACCAATTTAAAAAGAAAGATATATTCTAATACTTAACTTTCTCATTATTTCCAAAAATATTTTCCCTCTTTCTCTCTATAACAATCTAACTTCAAATAATTCTTCTCTTTCTGATGATAAAATTGATGAATCATCATTTTATCACTTTCTATGATAAGATTTGATTTCATTAGTTCTTCTTTTGAAAACCACTTATATTCAAATTCTGGATCTATTATCTCTTGTTCAGTCTCCATCAATAACTCACAGCAATATAATATACTAGTTGAATTTTTATCATGCATAATTTCTGTTGCAGTACCTAATAATTTTCTAAATTTTAATTGCAAGCCTAATTCTTCATTAATTTCTCTTTCTATGGCTGTATCTATATGTTCACATTCTTCTATTTTCCCACCTGGTAATCCCCAAAACCCTACAAAATCTCCTCTTTCTCTTTTTATCAGCAATATTTTATCTTGCTTTACAATGATTCCTATTACTACATTAATCATTTCTTTTCTTCTTCCTTTCTTAATTATGGATGTTTCTCCATCAAAAAAGACAACCTCCCGAAAAGTGCAAGCACATTTCGGGAGATGCATTACTATTTACTGCTCACTAACTTGTATTCTGTCCAGTCAATTCTGACTGTTGTACAGGTGTTATAAATAGGTCCAGTTTCTTGGATCATTCCTATACACCGACCAGAAAACATAATTTTCCATGACCTTTCGAAAAAACCCTTTTCTTCCTTTTGGAAATAGATTAATCTTCTCGGATCCTCTATCTTCCATACCCCATTCTTACATTCCTGCACCGTGAGTTGTAGTTCGTCCAAAAAGTCTTTGATCTGTTTTTTTTCTTCTTCCATAAAACCAAATACAAAGACTCCTCTTTCTTTTTCTACTTGAATAAACGGGTCTATAAAATATAAGCAGTACTTCTTTCCCAGTTCTGATGAAGTTTCATCTTTTACTTCTTCTGTTGGGATCCCAGCAAGTTCCATTGTTGCTTCCTGTGAGTCATACTCTACAGACATAAATTTTTCCTCCTGTCTACTTGTTGCTGTGTTTTTATGCTACTATTATATATCATTTAACATAAAATTTCAACCATTTTCCATTTATTCTTTCATAACCCCCCATCCAAAAAAAATTTCAGATGGGGGGTTAGGTGATGTTTCTTATTCAATTCAGATAGGCCAGCTAATTATTAAATGGTCTTCTTCTACCCTCCCAATGGTAATACCATTAAGCGTAATATACCATTTGTTTTCACCAGCAATATGGAATTCCATATCAGATTTTATTTTTATACTGACACTATCTGCCTTTATTGAAAACTTAAATCCGATGTTCTTCAATATTCCATCTACCCATTTTGCCTCTTTGCTCTTTTTCTCCTCAAACAGGTCTAAAAAAAAGCATTCTCCCACTTGTTTTCTTCTTCTGTATATTGATACCCTACTTAGATAATAAACACTTAAAACATCACCTAGCATAAGATTTACTGGAAACTCCTCAAAGTTTCCGATTGCTGTCTCTGTTGCCATTAAACCCATTTGTCTACCTCCGTTTTTGCTCTTTCTACTGGTTTCTTACTTTTTATTTTATCATATTTTACATAATATTTCAACTTTTGCTTATTCAATAATTTCCAATGCCTCACTTGTACCATTTAGTCCTTCTAAATTATAATAGGTATTTGGTATATTCCCAACAATTACATTTTCCATTAATAAAACTTGATTGGTAATTTCTCTTGCAATACTATCATATGGAGTTACAATATTGACATTACATTTTACTTGTAAATAGACTCGATGTAAAGTTTGATTAATTCCTTGTGAAGTAAACTCACTCCTTAAATCAGTTTCTACCTCTCCCTCTGATGATATACTTATTTTAATTCCTGGTCCTTTTCCAGCTAATAATTTAAATCCTGTAAAACTTCCGAAGAGCAATTTCAATGTTTTCTCTTCCTCTATTATTAATTTCTTCTTGAATTTTATTAGCCACATCAGAAATAATTTCATTGATTGGAATTACATTTGATTTTATCATGGTAACATTCCCATCTTTATCCTTCTCTATCTGGAATAATTCATCATAAGTATGTTCTTTCATGACCTTTGTAGCTTGATCATTTGAAACAATAGTAGCAATTGATTTAGCCTTATTTTCACATAAAGTATCGAAAATTGGCAAAACAGCATCTAAGACAATTTTTACAGTTGCAAAAGCAATTATTAAAATGACTATCATTGTAGTCATTTTTTTTGCCTTTTTATTTTTCATCCTATTTCTAGTTATCCTAATAAATTTCGGCATTCGTATACATTTTCTTGAATAAATTTTATCCATACATAATTCCTGTTTTTACATAACGTGGTATAAACAATTTCTCTCCCACATTAATTTTATTAGCATCCTCTATTTCATTTATTCTTACAATATCTTCTATCGTACTTCCATGCTTTTTAGCTATTTTCCATAAAGTATCACCTTTTTTTACAACATGTAAAACTAGACTATTGTTTTCTGCTTCTCTTTCTCCATTGGTTTGAATCTCATTCATAATATTTATGTTTGTATTTTGATGCATTTCATAATTCATAACTAAATCAATATTACTGGTAACAATTCCTCCTTCTTGTACAATAAAATCTTGATTAGCAATCTCTATTTCTAATCTACTATTTATATTTTCTGTCTCTTCCATTCCTTCTATTGCATATTCAAATGGAATTTTTGCATTTCGAACTTCGATTGGTAAAGTTTGGCTTGCTAATACAAAATTGATTTCTAAATTTCCTGTATAAACAATTCGATTTACTAAATTATCTTGTTTTTCAATAACTGGATTAATATCCACATCTATTATATTTTTATTTTCCATCCCTTCTATTTCTATTTTTTCTCTTATTTGCTTTATTTCTTTTCTGTTTTGCTTATTAGTAATTGTATTTATCTTCTTTTTATTAAATTCTAATTTTTCACAAGGACTATATAAATCTTGTATCAAATTAATTTGTTTTTCTTCATATACAATAGCAGATACTCCTATTTCAAGTTCTATATAAATGGAATGTTCTTCTGTTGCATTTGGCTTTATTATGATATTTTTAATGTCATAATCCAAATCGCATACATTTTCTTCTGTCACATTTGGTAAATCTATAAATCCTACTGTTGGTATCTTAGCTTCTACTGAATTTACTCGATTATCTTCTGTTAAATACATAATCTTTACTTTTGCTTCTGCCTTTGCTAATATTTTATTGTAACTTACCTTTACATCTTTATCTACCATTCCTATATCTACTTTTAATATTTCTGCCAAATTATCAATATTATCAATTGAAATATTATCCTTTGTATAAATTTTATTTTCTCCCATCCCTACTAATGAATTCACTCGTAAATCTTCTTTTAACAATTGAATTCCTTCTGCATTTTGAATATCATTTACAATTTCAACTTCTTCTTTTGCATAAATTTTAATCTCTACTTCTAAGGTAGCCTTTATTCCTATTTTTCTCCCATTAATTACTTTGCATTCAATGGCTTTTAGTTTGGTTTGAATGACTGCATCCATACCTTCTTTGCTATTTGGAATTTGAATCATTTCTGAAAAATCCAAATTTGTGTTAATCCCTCTCATTTTGTCTTGTGAATCATCTGCCAAATACATAATAAATGTATTTATATTTCCATCTAATCTTACTTTTTCATCCAATACTTCTTTTTTATAAATACATACTACACCACTTGTACAAATTGTATTTAAAATATCTGGCTTTGCATCTGGTACTATCATATCTCCTTCTACCATAATAATATCTTTTTTCGTAGCAATTAATTTATTTACACATAGATTTTCGTTTACGGTTTCTAATACCATGATTTTCCCTCCTTTTTTATTCTTTATATCATATATATGGAAGGAAATTAGAATTTATACCTAAAGGATCTTAGAATTTTCTATTAAAAAAAGAATTTAGATTTTTTCTCTAAACTCTTTTTCTATTTATTATAAAATTACAATGTTGTCTTTTTCTTTTTGATTTCTACTGCTGGTGGGATTAATGGAGAATAAGAATTTCCGTCAAATACCTCTACCTCCACAGCTCTTGTTAATACATCTGTATAACTATAAGTAACATTTCTATCATTTTCCTCATATTTTACAACAAAAATATTAGGATATGCTTTTTCTATTGTAGCTTCTTTCTCAAAGGCTTTACTTCTTCCTAAAGAACCTTTCACGATTATCTTTTGACCTACTTTTTCTATGATGTCTGTTTTCAGATTTGTAATATCTGTACGACAAATCATGTAATCACCTTCTCCCTTAAGATGGCTTGATTATAGCATTTTTTGCACATATTGTCAAAAAATAAGAAGAAGTGTCAAATCAACATATCCTTTTAATATCAACAGTTTCATGAATTTATTATTGTAATTTTACATTTACATTACACTTATATTACATTTGTATTAAATTGGGTTATTTTTATTTTTAAGTTAAATCTTTTTCTCTCAAAAATTTTAAGATTTAGAAATCATTTTACCATTTGCACCAATCCCACTTACACCATTTTTTCCATCTCTTAATTCTTCTGCAATATCATCTATTGTAATATATTTATAATTTTCAGTAAAAGCTATTTTTTCTGCAATTACCAACGGATCTAAGAAATCAATTAAAATTCTAGCTGGTGAAGAGGCAAAATTAGCTCCTGCTGAAATAATTGCTTCGAAATAACTTTGACAGGCACCTGCAAAAATAACGAGATGATTATTGGTTTCTTGGTCATATTTCCTAGCTTCTTTTACTGTTTGAATAAAATATTTAGAATTTCTATAATTATAAATATTGTGATAATCAGTACCTCTTTTTATCATTCCATCATGTCCTGTTATAACAAGAATATCTGGCTGATAAGCTTTTAACAAAGAATATACCTCTCGTGGTTGTTTGTATTCAGGTATATTTCTAACAATGGCATTAAGTCCTAATTTTTTATAATAGTAATAAGATTTTTGACTGTATTTCTTATCTCCATCTAAGTGCAAAATCTTTCCTGTTACAATTCTTTCTTTGCTTCTGTGTTTTGGTATGACGATTCCTATCTTATAATCTTCTGGACTTCTTATTTCTTTCGTTTTTGTTATTTTATGATGCATTCTATCCTGTAAATTTCCCATTTTTTCGTTTATTTTTTGCTTTTCTACTTTTTCTAAATCCTCTATACTACTATCTGCTTCAACTCTATCCACCAATCCTTTTAAGATGGCGATTTTTTCTTTTTTAGTATTGATCACATATTTTACTACAAATAAAATATCTTTCCCATAAGATTTTCTTGCTACAACATCTCCCTTTTTTATCTTACTCATTTTCTCCACCTCTATTTTTGTCTCTTATATTTTATGTCTTTTTTTGTCAATTGGTGAATGATAAAATAGAAAAAAGGTACACCCCATAACTGGTAATACCTTTCCCCTGACAAAATCATTTCTTTCTTAAAATCTCCCATTGAATTCTTTCTACTAAAGTTGCTATAAAGAAAGCATTCGTTGGATTTTCTTTAGAATTCCCAAAAAGTCTTTCGAACTCTCTCAGGTTTCCCTCTAGCCATGCATCATTTATAACCTTTCTTATTGATTTTTCGACCCTAGAAGCATTGCTTTCATATCCTTTTGCCACTTCCTTATATAATTTTTTCGTTATAGAATCTAGTAATTTCGGATTTGTTACAGCTAAAACAATTGCTGTTTTTAAATACCGATATCCTTTTAACTTTGCTGGTACTCTTAGTTGCATTAAATACTTTGTTGCCAAAAACTCTATTCTTTGCGCATTTTCTTCCTCCTTGTTCTGAATGTTTACTTCTGGTTCTAGCATTACTATTAAACCACTCATTCTCTGTATCATTTCCCTTAATTCTTTTTTTTCTGGAATTTCTTTTGCTGATAAATCATTCATTTTCCGCATGGTTTCTTTTAATTCTTTGAAAATTTCTTCTGTCATTTTTTTCCTCTACTTTCTTTTTCAGATTTTTCTGAGTAAATCGATTTTATACTATCCATAACATAAAGTCAAGTATTGATTTTTACTAAGCAAAGGAGCAATGTCATAACAGACACCTAGTTTTTCTATCGAAAAAGCCCCCGTATAAGGAGCTTCTCTTTTTTATCATTTTCTTTTTTAATGTCTAAAATGTCTCATCTTTGTAAATACCATTGCGATCCCATACGCATTACATTTATCAATTGAATCTTGATCTTTAATGGATCCTCCTGGCTGAATTATTGCTTTAATTCCAGCCTTATGTGCTTCTTCTACGCAATCTGAAAATGGAAAAAATGCATCAGAAGCCAATACTGCTCCTTCTGTAATCCCTTTTTCAATTAGTTCTTCTCCATGTTCGATTGCTTGTTTAGTTGCCCAAATTCGATTTACTTGTCCTGGTCCAATTCCAATGGATTGTTTTTGCTTACCAATCGCTATTCCATTGGATTTTACATATTTTACAATTTTCCATGTGAATAATAAATCTTCCATTTGTTCTGCTGTTGGTTTTGTATCTGTTACTACTTCATATTCCTCTAATAATTTAGCATCAATTGTTTGTACAATTGCTCCTCCATTTATTTTTTTAATATCATAAGCCGTTTCTTTTTGTTTCATACGAATGGTTGGAAGTTCTAATATCCTTACATTTTTCTTTTCTCTTAATAGTTCCAAAGCTTGTGGATCAAAAGAAGGTGCTACAATTACTTCTAAAAATATTTCTTTCATTTCTTCTGCCATCTTTACATTTACTTCCTCATTTGCTACTACAATTCCTCCGAAGATAGAAGTTTTATCTGCCTTAAATGCTTTTTGCCAAGCCTCATAGATATTGGTACTACTTCCTACTCCACATGGATTTCCATGTTTACAAGCAACTACCGTTGGCTCTTCAAATTCTTTTAGCAATTCTAATGCTCCATTGGTATCATTGATATTATTAAATGATAATTCTTTTCCATTTAATTGTTTTGCTGTCGTTAAAGAACCTTCACATTTTCCAATCTCTTTATATAAAGCTGCTTTTTGATGAGGATTTTCTCCATATCGCATATCTTGTACTTTTTCATAAGTCAATGTTAGTTTTTCTGGCAAGTTTTCATCTCCTCGTTGCTCTTTTATGTAATTTGCTATCATAGCATCATAATTTGCAGTATGTTCAAATACAGCTTGCATTAATCTAAATTTTGTATCTTTTGATACTTCTCCTTTTTCTTCTAGTTCTTTTAATACAGTTTCATAATCCTCTGGATTGGTGATTACTGTCACATCTTGATAATTTTTAGCTGCACTACGAAGCATAGTAGGGCCACCTATATCAATGTTTTCTATACATTCTTCTAAACTTACCCCATCTTTTAAAATCGTTTGTTTAAATGGATATAAATTTACTACAACAAAATCTATCGTATCTATTTTTAATTCTTCTAATTGTCTTCTATGTTCTGTTTTATCTCTCCTTGCTAAAATTCCTGCATGTACAATTGGATGAAGTGTTTTTACTCTTCCATCTAAACATTCTGGAAATCCTGTTAATTCAGATATTTCCATTACTTTTATACCTTCTTCCTTTAGTTTCTGATAAGTTCCTCCTGTGGATACAATTTCTACTCCTTGCTTTTCTAATCTTTTCGCAAATTCTACAATTCCTGTTTTGTCTGATACACTAATTAATGCTTTCATAATTTTTCTCCTCTCCTCCTACCTATGTTGGTATTATACTACATTATTTCTTGCAGTTCAAGTAATTTAAAAGATTCGCCCATTTGTTTTTTCCTTTTTCATTCCATTATTTAGGAAATATTTAAATTTCTCTTGTTTTTATTCTTAAAAAGTGTTATACTAGTATCGTCTTTTAAGAGACAATGGATGAATTTATTTTTAGACTATTTCCCTTCTTTTTATAGATTGGTTAGTAAAAATTTAATTCAAATCTAAAATAAAGGAGGATTTTATAATGGAAAACAATTACGAAGATATTACTCTTACTTGTAAAGATTGTGGTGCTGAATTTGTATTTACTGCTGGAGAACAAGCTTTTTATGCAGAAAAAGGTTTTGAAAATCAACCAGTTCGCTGTGCTGATTGTAGAAGAGCAAGAAAACAACAAAGAAACAACAATGCTTAATTTTACAAAATGAGGATTTAGGAACTATCCTAAATCCTCATTTTCTTTTTGGTGACTATATTTTAATTTAGTGGCCAATCCTCCTCTTAAATGTCTTTCTGCTTTATTTTCATCTAAAATAATTCTAACTTCTTTTGCTAATCTTGGATTGATTTTCTTAAGTCTTTCTGATACATCTTTATGTACTGACATTACTTTTCGTAACGGTAGAATTTATATCATTAAAATGAGTAATAACAGTTGGTGTACTTCCTATTTCGTTTAGTAATTTTAATCTTACTTCTACGTTTGAATCACTGTCTACTTCAATTACATCTATAATTGTTTTTAGCATGGCATTTGTGATTGTTTCGTTATTTAAAATGTCATCTACTGTACAAATTGTTTTTGATAATTCTTTTTCCAATACATCTTTTTCTTTTATTTCTGATGTAATTAGTTTTAGTTCTCTTTCTAGTCTTGCTATATCTTCATTTAATGGATTGGTATATTTTTTTAGTTCTTGTATATTGATTACTTCGTTTTGGAACATCTCCATATATTTTTGCTTTTTAACTATTACTTTTTCTATTTCTTGAAGTATGCTTTCTTCACTTCTTTCGTTACTTTCTCTTAATTTGGTAATCTTTTCAAATTCTTTTTCAACTGCTTTCATAAAGTTCTTTTTGTTCGAAATAATACTTTTTAAATATTCTTTTATTGCATTTAAAAGCTCTTCTTCATCAATAACAGTAGTATTAGGGCAATGGTTTACACCCATTGAATTTCTTCCACTACATACCCATCTTATATATTCTTTGCCGTCTTCTGTGTATTTTCTTCTTATTCTTCTAAATGAATATCCACAATGTTTGCAATAGATAAGTGTACTAAATACATATTCCGTTTTTTCTCTTTTATTATTTAGTTTAAATTCGTTTGACCTTTGGGCTAGAATATCTTGTGCTCTATTAAATAATTCGTCTGATATAATTCTCATTTCTGGTTTATCTACTATAATCCATTCTTCTTCAGGCAAGTCTTTTCTTGTTCCTGTTATAAAATCTGTAACTTCACTTTTTTTATTGGTTACTCTTCCTGTATAGATTGGATTTTTAAGCATTCTTACAATAGAAGTTTGTACCCATTTTGATTTTGTTTTTTTAGTTCTTATTCCTCTATCATTTAAGTCCCAAGCAATTTTTGTTGTTCCAATTCCTTTATATACATAGCTTTCAAATATTTCTTTTACTATTTTTGCTTCTTCTTCATTTATTTTTAGTGTATATCTTTCATCTGGTATTTTATCATATCCAAATACAATATTAGGAACTCGCCCTTTTTTAGCAGTGATGTCCTTTCCAAATTTAACCCTTTTAGACATATTGGCACTTTCTTGTTGTGCCATTGCTCCTAAAATGGTTAATATAAATTCAGAGCCACCTTCCATTATTTCACCATTGTTTAAGAAATCAACTTCAATCCCATAAGACTTTAGCTCTCTAATACTTTGTAATAAATCTACTGTATTTCTGGCAAAACGGCTTACATCTTTTACTACTACTTTATCAAATTTCTTTGCTTTAGCATCTTGCATCATTGCCTGAAATTGTTTTCTGTGTTTGATTTGCTTTCCTGATATTCCTTCGTCTGCATATAGTTTGTACAATTCATAATTATTCTTTTTGGTAAATTCATTAAAAAACTCAATTTGCTTTTCAAATGATTCAACTTGTGATTCTTTTTCAGTTGATACTCTTGCATATGCTGCAATTTTCATAACATCACTACTTTCTTTTTATTTTTCTGTATCTTTATTATCGTTCTGTTACATTTTATCATATTGATTTTAGAAAAGCAATACATAGTAAAAAATCTACTCATAAAAGTAGATTTTAGTTTTTCATTTTATAAACATTATTTTTAATTCCAATCATTTCTATTGTTTCCAACATATTAGTAATAGCATTTATTAAATCGGAAATTGATAGTTGTTGTAATACTTTTCTAGTTTTAAAGTCCCATACATTATTTTTAATTGTCATCCATTGTTCATGAACAAACCTATTTCTTATTTTCTTGGCTTGTATGATAATTTTCTTTTCTTTTTCAACACTTTTTAATAGATTATTCCTATCATAAATTTTTAATACTTTTATACATTCCTTTGTATTCTGTGGTTTTGTTTTAATATCTACTTCCAATTTTTCAATAAATGTATTAGTTATCTCTTTCAATACTCCTTCAAAAAAGGATAATAAACACATTATAATTGTATTAGTACTTATTTGTTCTGTTAAAGGCATCCAATAATTTTTCTCCTCTTCTTCACCAAAATACAATTCGACTAAATCATTAGCATCCGAATATGTTCCATCATCAAACTTTACTGTTTCAAAATTATCATCTTGCATCCATTCCAATAATTCTTTCATTCTATTGTCAATACCCTTGATTCTATTATTAACACTTTCTGTAATAAAATATGCATAATCATTTAAAGCATAAAATTGCGTTGAATACTTATCCATTTTTTTGTCAGTAGTAATTGTTCTAAAAATTCTATATGGATTTTCTCTTTTACTATTAAATCCATCAAATATTATATCTTCTTTACTATATAGTCTTTCCATCATAACTCTTTATATATTCACTTTCCAATATCCATTTTTTTTAGAACCTAATCGTTCTAATATTCCCATATCTTTTAAAACTTTTATATTTCTATAAATTGAATTTCTAGTTTTATTTAACTCCACTGCAATTTCTTCTTGAGTAATATAATTATCTTTAGAAACCACCTCAATTATATCAATATATACTTTTCTTAATTCTGGATATTTTTCTTTCACTTTTAATACTACATTTTTTGCTACATTTTCATCATTTAATGCTACGTTTTTTGTATCAATTTTATTTTCTCCTGTTAAGTCAAGTAATTCTTCATCAGTCTTTCTATAAAATATAACCATAAAGCCATTTTTTCTGATTTCAAACTTTACTTTAACATCTGCTTTTGCACATACTTCTGTAATTCTTCTAAAACCAGAACCCCATTTTTCAATATCTTTTGATAAATATAAAGTATTTGCTATTAATGGATTTCTTGGAATAGATCCTTCTCCTTTAATAAAATCTTCTGGTTTATATCCTTCTGGAAACTCTCCAGGATTAAATATTTCTACTCTATCTTTATAGATTGCTACTTCATTACTTTTCGGATTTTTAAAATCTCTGTGTATAAGTGAATTTATTATCGCTTCTCTTATTGCTTCTAAAGGTATTTCTGGTATTTCTACTCTTTCCATTCCACCGCTTTTAAAATTAACAGGCCATTTTATATTTTTTCTAATATATCCTTCTCCTGTTTCTATTAATTCAAAAATATTTCCAAATACTTGATCCATATCTAAAAAAGTTAGTTTTGTTTCTGTCGCAAAAATAGCCATTTGCATTTCAAGTTTTGCTTCCTTTGCAAACAAGATATATCCTGCATTTAATAGTTCATTATTCTTATTCACTAAAGATAATTTTTTTAATATTTCTTCTTTGTTTGTATATGGAAATTTGATTCTTTTTGCTTTTCTCCCCTTTTCTATAAACTCTTTTAACAATTCTTCATCAATATCATCTATTGTATAATCAGATACTTTGCTTTCCCATTTACCTATTTCGTTTTCATCTTTTAATATTATTTTTCTTATTTCTTTCATTGAAAGTTGTCTATCTTCATCTCCAACTCTCATATAAGCTCGTCCAAAAGCTAAATAAGGAATATCGTCTCCTTCAAATTCAACTAATATACAGTCTTTGTCATTTAATTTAACTTTATTCACAACTGGATATATTTTAGGTTCTATATTTTCAGATATTGCTTTTGAAACTTCTCTTATTGTTTTACTTGATACATCTTGTCCAATGATTTCTCCATTATCTTTTATTCCAAAATACAATTTTCCACCTTGATGTTTATTTAATATTGAAACAATAGAAATTATGCCTTCTTTTAATTCTCCTGTTGTTTTCTTAAATTCTATAACTTCATTTTCTAAAAAATTTATATTTGCCATAAAATTATTCTCCTATATACATTTTTCTTTGCTCAAATTATAGCATAAGTTATTTAAAATTTATAGTGTTTTTGTAAATTTTTACAATTCTAATTCATCTTCTATTTTGCGAGAATTTTGATAAGTATCTGAATTGTTGTAGTCAAATTTTATCTTTTCATCATTCTCAGCTAGATTATATGCAAGAACTCCAGCCATAGCTTGTACTATCTGTTCTTCTGTATTAGGATTAATAAATTTAATATTCAAACTCTTTTTCAAAATTCTCACCAACTTTCTTTTAATACTATGTTTTATCTAAAGCTTTTAGTACATTATATGATGAGATTTTGATAGATTCAATTCCGTTTTATTTCCCTTTTTTCTAAATTGTTAAACTGTATTTTCCAATCTTCACTTTTTCTAATCTGAAACAGTAGGAATAAATCTAATTTTAGAATTTTCAACATTAGGCTTACTTATATTTTCAAAACAAGGAAATACTCCTCCATCTGCTACTTTTATTATTTCAAAACTATCCTTAATATAATTATAAGTATCTTCTATTATATTTGAACATAAATATTTTATATTCTTTTTGTTTTAATGTTTTATAATATTCTATTAATTTACTATTAGTTATAAATCCATTTAAGCAATCTTTCCATTTTGGATTATGAAAAATTATATCATTTAGTTCTTTTCTTTTACCCTCTTCTCTATTTAATTTGTCTAAATATATTTTTGGATTGTAGTCAAGTAACACTCCACCTATATCCAATATTATATTTCTTATCTTGCACTTACTCTCTTTCTTAATTTTTTTACTAATATAGCTATTCATTATCTTTTAATTTATATTCAACATCTAAAATATTTTCTTTTTCATCTACTTGAATATACATTTTAAAGTTATATTGATCATCAACTAATCCTTTTATGAAGAATCTATTTAAAATCATTATATTAGATAATATCTTTTCCTTTTGTAGCAATTCATTGATTTCTATCCATTCTGATGTATTTTCTTCAAATTCTTGTAGTTTTCCCTCATATTCATTTGAAACAAATACATCAAAATCAAATATTCTATTAGGATATTCAATTATCATATTTCCTTTATATTTTAAGTTCTTAACTTTTAATCCAGTTTCTTCTTTCATTTCTCTAATTGCTGTTTCTTTAGTTTTTTCACCTCCTTCAATTTTCCCACCAGGTATATCATAGTATCCAAATTTTCTATTTCCTTCTTTATACTTTGTAACTACTACTTTTTCATCTTTTATCAAATAGCATCTTACTGCTTTTCTTATTTGCTTTTCCATATAATACTTATCTCCCATATAACTCTCAACTATCGCATTTTATAAGATAATTGAATTCTATTTTTCAATTTCATTTTCATATATATTTTTGTATTGTTCAAACTTAACTTTCGCTCTTAGTAGTCCTGCATCTACTGCTATTTTTAAGTAATGCTCTGATAATTTCAAATTTTTTTCTGTTCCAACTCCGTTATAATAAAAATTCGCTCCCAAATCATAAATTGCTGGAAGATGTCCTTGCATTGCACAATTATGTATTAATTCAAATGCCTTCTTTTCATCTCTTTCAATATTTCCAAATCCAAAATAGTAATAAGCTCCTAAACAAAATTTTGAAAATGCTTGTTTTCTTGGCTCCTGTTCTTCTTCCTCTATAAGTTCTAATAGCGGTTTATACGCCTCCATATGTATTTGTTTTGCTTTTTCCTTATCCTGTTCTACTCCATCCCCAAAATGATAGCAAGCACCAACTCCATAGGCACAACGGGGATCTCCTAGCTCTTTTCCTTTTCCATACCAGTACATTGCTTTTTCAAAACTTTGCTCTGCTCCATTTTCCTGACTATCATAACTTCTTCCCAAAATATAGCATGCAAGCTTATCTCCATTTTTAGCTTTCATTTCTAAATCTTCTAAATTAAATATCATTGGCTTTATTATATTATTCACTTTTAACTTCACCCAATTTCTTTAATAAAATATATCTTTTTATATTTTCATCTTGAAATATTTTCTCCAGCACTATATTAACTCTCCAATTATCGCCAAAATCATATTGAAAGTCCATTTTTTCATTTTCTTTATCTGATACCCATTTCAAATTCACATCTTTAGCATCTTTTAATTCTCTATATCTTTTATCTACTCTTGGAATCATATTATCATCTTTAAATATACATCCATATTGTCCAAATTTGAAGAAATCATCATTTCTAAAATCTCTAAATGTTTATTATAATATTCTAAATTATTTAGTTCATTTACTTCAAATAAATATAAATCACTGCCTTGTATTTCAAAAAGAGTCATTAATGTATAAGCTAACCTTATAACTTTATATCATTCATCAC
The DNA here is from genome assembly GCA_949118805.1 of uncultured Clostridia bacterium. Classification (GTDB taxonomy): domain Bacteria; phylum Bacillota; class Clostridia; order TANB77; family CAG-508; genus CAG-269. The sequence goes on from CASAUJ010000003.1 coordinate 45,901, forward strand.
TTGAAATCTTCTCCATATTTTGGGTTATGAGTCTTGTAATTCTGTATACATTTGATATATTGTTTTACTTGCCATAATATCTCATCTCCTATTTTATAATTTTTTCTCTTATTGATGAAATTATTTTCTCTTCATCATAAGACTCACCACCTGTTTCAAATCTTAACATGTCTATTCCATTCTTTTTAGCTATATTATCCTTTATCCTATCTTTTTCTAATTGTTTTGGATTATTTTTATGATATTTAAAACCATCAACTTCTATAAATAATTTTGGCTTATTATCCATTTTATCATATATAACAAAATCTACTCTTGCACCATTATTCACATATGATTTCTCTTCATCATTTAAATTGTCTAGATTTTTAAAAATATTTCTAATAACTATTTCTCTTTCATATTTATAATCTTTATAGTCTTCCTTTTTTAATTCATTATTCAAAATAGTATCCATTATATTTTCACTTTTGAATCTCGATCTATTAAGCAAATTACTATTTAATTTTTCTAACTTTTTTGAATATTCTTTGTACAATAAATCAAATACTGAAACTATTTGACTATCAATAATTTCTGAATCTAATTCATTATATTTAATATACTTTAATAATGCCTTTACATCGTTTCCCTCTTCATTAAATAATCTTCTATCTGTCACTATAACAAATTGTTTAATCGCTCTTGAGACTGCAACATTTATCATACAAGGATCATCTACAAAAGCAATGCCTCTTTTTCCCATGCTACTATTATCCAGTACAGTAGAAAGTATCATTAGCTTTTTCTCTCTTCCTTGGAATTTGTGAATTGTATCACTCTCTATATCTTCTTCTGTAGCTTTTTGTATATTATTTGCCTGCATTCTATAAGGTGTTGTAATTCCTATTTCGTCATCACTGTATTGATTCGTCCTCTCATCTTGTAAAACCTCATCTTTTATAACTTCTAGTTCTCGTTCATTAAATGTACCTTTTTTATTTCTCCTTGTAATCTTTCTCATATGATTTCCCTCAGCTGTATAATACAATATTAAAGGTTTCTTTACTTGTTTATGCTCTTTAGTAGAAAATGCTATTAATTCATTATTGTAATATCTTTTATTACAAAATTCTATGATTTTAGGATGACATCTATAATGCTCTTTTAATGTTTCTCTTGGTATTTTATTACAATAGGTTCGTAATATTGCTGATAAAATGCTATTTTCAAAATAATCATAACATATATCAACTTCTAAATTAGATATTTTTTCTTTTATCGTTTTATCCACTATTTGTGGTAATTGTTTTTCATCCCCTACTATTATTGCATTTTTAGCACAAGATAAGGCAAGTGAACCTGCTAATAAATCTACTTGTGAAGATTCATCTATAATTACATAATCAAACATAAAGTTATTTGGTATGCAATTTCTTAAAGAATAGGTTGTACTTAATACAATTGGAAATGCTTGTAAAAAATCATCTATATTTTCTTTATAGTTTTGTAAATTAAACTCATTATTTTTTTCATAGTATTTAATATATAATCTATTTTTGAAAATTTTTTCTGAAATATTTTGATGCTCCCTCTGTAATTGTTCAAATTTATGTATTTTCAATTCGTTTTTTATGTCTTTATATTCTTTTTCAAGTTTTTCTATTTTTATTTTATAAAATTCTCTTTGCAAACTTAATATGAACTCAATCAAATGCTCGTCTAATTGCTTAAAATTGATAATTCCATATTTGAATAGTAGTTTAATTTTATATAACCATTTTACTTTTATTTTTCCTTCATATAGTAATTGACTATCTAATAAAAATTCCAAAATTCTGTCATCCGTTTTATGATAAAAAGACAATTTTTGTATTTCTTCTATATTCTGTTTTTTATAATATTCTTCAAAATATCTCTGTTCTAGCTTAAATTGATCTATTTCCTTTTCTAATTTCGCTTTTTTGTTATTTTTCTCTAATAAGTAATCTAAACTATTGTTTACTTCTTGTATACGGTTTAATAGTTGACTCTCATCTTCTTTTAAATTAAAGTTTTTAACATTTGGTTGTGGAAGATTTTCAAAAAATTTCTCTCTTTTGCTCTTTCTTCCTAAATCCGCAACTATAAAATCATATCCATCTTTTTTTAATTTATCCTTCACATTTTTTACTGCTTCATTATTATTAGAAACTACTGCTACTGTTTTATTTTGTATAATAGTTAAATTAGCAATTATATTCAATATCGTTTGTGTTTTTCCTGTTCCTGGTGGACCTTGTATAATTGATATATTACTTTTAAATATATTTTCCATCGCTTCTTTTTGGCTCAAATTAAATCTAAATGGATAAATTATATTATACTTTTCTTCTGTTGGTTTCATTAAGCCAATTTTATTAATATAATAATTTAAAATACTCTCTTGATTTATATAGTTTAATTTTTCATATTCCCTTTTTAAGAAACTTTCTTGTTTTTCTTCATGTTCGTTTTCTTCCTCCTCTTTACCACTTTTTACATAGTTTGATATTTCTTTAAAATATTCAATTATATTTTTATTCAAATTTTCTATTGTATTAGATTTAAACGATAAATCATTATATCTAAATATTTCTGTTTCTCCACTTCTATATATAATTTTTGCAAAATCTTCAAACCTAATTACTTTTTCAATATTAAATAAGATTTGATTTTTATAATATATATCTTTTTCTTTTAAATCTATTACTATCGGTTTTTCTTTTACTATTACATTTATCTTGTTATAAGGATATTCTTGTTTATTTTTATAAAATTTTATGTTTATTTTTCCATCATTATCGCATTGTGAAAAATGTTCTATATCTTTTGTTTTATCTTCTCCTTTAAGAATTACTAATATCTTTTCTTCATCCATTATTTTTTCCTTTACTACTTTTATGGACTTAATTTTACCATATCTTTCCATAAAAATAAAGCATTCTACACATTTAACATGTAAAATGCTTATAATTTTTATTTAATTACCAATCCCAATTTCACAACAGGATTTTTCGTTGCCAAGAAAACCCCCTTTATTTCAATACTTTCTGGAACGACTTGTCCAAATTCTAAACCGTTCTTTAGTGTAACATCCGTGTGTACTGTTGACTTTGAAATACCAAATTTTGCTGCTGCACCCCTTACCGTATCTTTTGAATCTATTATATATTGTGCTAAATGAATTGCACGTTCTTCAATTGATATACATCTCATAGAGAAAACCCCCATACGAATACTTTTGTTTAATTGTATTCTTTATTATAAGGGCTTAGAACTTTATCTTTTATTTTCCATTCTACTTTTCTTTATTTTCTAGCTTTTCCTTTTATATTTTTTTATTTTGAATTACACAATCCATAATTTTTTCTATATGTTCTCTATTCTTTGGTAATAAATAATTTTTATCGCCTATCTATTTCTTAAAAATTGGGTACTTTTATACCTCTCTTTTATTATGATAAATGCGATCTAACAATTCATCTGGATACATTCGATCCAAAAATTCATCGAATACTCCCTTTGGTGGTATTTTTTCACGCCTTCCTTGCTGTCGGTTCCCTGCCATACAAGAAATTACAATGTCAAAAGTCATAAAAATCATTAATATTACTGTTACAATTCTTACACTTGTTTTATCAAGAAGTATCTCCATTTTCTGAAAAGCTGGATAAATAACCTTTAAATATGCAATGGCAATAATTCCCCAATATACACAGTACAATAAAGAAGTCCTACCATTCAAATTCATAAACATATGAGAATAATCCCATGAAATTGTACCAAAAAATATTTCTTGAAAAAAAGAGCATAAATACTCTAAAGCACCTCCCATGATCATCCCAGAAAAAAAAGCTTTTTTGGGATCTTGTATCTGTGAAATTAAAATATAATAAGCCACTGCACCCATACCATAAATTTGTATAAAGGGACCATAAATTAGCCCTTGCCTTATCTCTAATGTTCTTGTATATACTAATGCATACAACATTTCTGCAAAGAACCCAAATACACTACCAATTACAAATATCCAAAATATTTTCATCACATAATTTATTATTTTCTTTCCCATATGTTTCCCCATTTATTTTAATTATTCACATTATATACCAATTGTGTGGAAAATAAAAGTGTTCCTTTTAAATTAATAAAATCTTAATTTGACTCAAAAATAATATCTCTTACCACTTCCCCTGCTAGAATAAGTCCTGCTACTGATGGAACAAATGATATGCTAGCTGGAACTCCCTGTTTTTTTATTGGTTCTTCTTTTGAATATAATACTTTTAACTGCTTAATATCTCTTTTCTTTAGTTCTTTTCTTATCACTTTAGCCAATGGACATACTGATGTATTTTTTATATCTGCTATTTCAAATTTGGTTGGATCTAATTTATTTCCTGTTCCCATACAAGATAATATTGGAATTTGAAGTTCAGTTGCTTTTTCAATCAACTTTAGTTTAGTTGCTACTGTATCAACACAATCAATTATATAAGAAAATGAATGGTCCATTATATTTTCTTCTCCCAATGGTAATTCTGTTGTCATATATTCTTCTACTACTGCTTGTGGATTAATTTCCAAAATTCTCTGTTTCATTACCTCTATTTTCTTTTTTCCAATCGTTTTAGAAGTTGCATGTATCTGTCGATTTATATTACTTTTCACAATGATATCTTTATCGATCAATACCAAATGCCCTACCCCTGCTCTTGTCAAACCTTCTACTACAAAAGAACCAACTCCACCAATTCCATAAATAGCAATTTTGGCTTTTTGTAATTTTTGAACAGCTTCTTTTCCTATTAATTGCTCTGTTCGACTTGTCCAATCTTCTTCCATTTTTTCTCTTCCTTTCGTTTCCTATTATAGCACATTTTTTGATTCTGTGCTATAATGAAATCAAGAATAATGATAGGAGATTTTCTATGTTACGAATTAATCATCTTAAAATTAGAAAAGATTTAACAGAATCTGAAATATTAGACATTGCCATTCATAAGTATGCCATCCAAAAAGAAGATATTCTTAATTGGCATATCACAAAAAAATCAATTGATGCTAGAAAAAAAGAAGATGTTCATTATAGTTATTCACTTGAAATAGAAGTAAAAGAAGAAAATAAGTATCCAAAATTGGAAAAAGTAAAAAAATTAGATCTTCCTTCTCTTCTAGTTAATGCTTCTTTCCCATCTCGCCCTGTTATTGTAGGGGCTGGTCCTGCTGGACTTTTTGCAGCTCTCACTCTCGTTCAAAATAAAGTAAAACCAATTATAATAGAGCAAGGAGAACCTGTTGAAGAAAGACAACAAACCGTTTCCACTTTTTTAAAAACAGGGAAACTAAATCCTTCTTCTAATATACAATTTGGAGAAGGTGGCGCTGGCACTTTTTCTGATGGAAAATTAACAACTGGTATTCACAGTCCTTTTTGTAAAAAAGTGTTAGAGGAATTTGTTTCTTTCGGTGCACCAAAACAAATCTTATACCTTTCTAAACCTCATATTGGAACAGATTATTTAATTCACATCCTTCAAAATATGAGAAATTACATTATCCATCATGGTGGTACTTTTCTTTTTCATACTAAAGTAGTTGACTTTTCTATTACAAATCAACAACTTCTTAGTGTTCATACGATTAGCAAGGGAGTGGAAAAAGTCATTCCTACAAATCATGCTATTTTAGCAATCGGTCATAGTGCAAGAGATACTTTTGAAACCCTCTATCAAAGAGGGTTTGCTATGGAACCTAAAAATTTTTCTATTGGCGTTCGTATTGAGCATTTACAATCTTGGATTAATAAAGCACAATATGGAACCATTACTAAGTTAAACTTACCACCTGCTGTATATAAATTAGTTTACCATTCTCCTCTTACCAATCGTTCTTGTTATACTTTTTGTATGTGTCCTGGTGGTAATGTCATGGCTTCTTCTAGTGAGCCCAATACCATTGTAACAAATGGTATGAGTCGTTTTGCTAGAAATGGTATGAATGCAAATTCTGCTCTTTTAGTAAATATTACTCCAGAAGATTTTGAAACAAATTCCCCTTTAGGAGGCATTTATTTTCAAAAAGCCTTAGAAGAAAAAGCTTTTACTTTAGGTGGTTCTAACTATTTTGCACCAGTTCAAAGAGTCGAAGATTTTTTAAAAAATCAAAAATCTATGCATATAGGAAAAGTTCAACCTTCCTATCAACCTGGATTTACTTTCGCTAATTTAAATGATATTTTACCAAATTTTGTTACTACTACCTTAAAAGAAAGTATCCCATTTTTTGATACAAAACTTCATGGATTTGCTCATCCTGATAGCATTCTAACTGGACTGGAAACAAGAAGTTCTTCTCCTGTAAAAATCCTTCGAAATGAAAAACTAATAGCCAATATCGATGGTGTTTATCCTTGTGGAGAAGGAGCTGGTTATGCAGGTGGTATCATGTCTGCTGCTGTTGATGGGATCAAATGTGCTTATGCTTTACTTGAAAATGCTTAGTTGCTTTTTAGTTTTTTTATGATTTCACATAAGTTTTCTACTAAAAAATCTATATCTTCTTTGGTATTTTCCTCCCCAAATGTAAACCTTAGGGAACTACGTGCTAACTCATCTGATTTTCCAATACTAGATAGAACATGAGATGGAGCTGTTGATCCAGAAGTACATGCAGAACCGCTAGAAGCACAAATTCCTTTCGCATCTAAATTTAATAGCAATGCTTCTCCATCTACAAATGGAAAAGCAATATTTGCATTTCCAGGTAAACGATTTTCAATTCCTCCATTTAACATAGCTCCCTCTATTTTTTCTTGTACTTGTTGTATAAAATAGTCTCTTAATTCTGTTAAATGTCTCATATGTTCTTCTAAATTATGATTTGCTAATTCACATGCTTTTCCTAATCCTATAATACCTGCTACATTTTCTGTTCCTGCTCTTTTATTTTTTTCCTGATGCCCTCCATCCATAAATTTCTCAAATTCGATTCCATTTCTCACATACAATACCCCAATGCCTTTTGGAGCATATAATTTATGACCAGACAAAGACAAACTATCGATTCCCATTCTTTTTACATCAATTGGCACATTTCCACATGCTTGCACAGCATCTGTGTGAAACACAATATTATACATCTTTGCAATTTTAGAAATCATTTCAATTGGTTGGATCGTACCAATTTCATTATTAGCAAACATAATGCTTATCAATATGGTATCATTTCGAATGGAATTCCTTAATTCATCTATATCAATTCTACCTTCTTTGTCTACTTTTAAATAAGTGACTTCAAATCCTTTTCTTTCTAACATTTGGCAAGTATGCAAAACAGCTGGATGTTCAATTTGTGAAGTGATAATATGTCTTCCTTTTTTTTGATAAGAATAGGCTATTCCTTTTATGATTGTATTATCACTTTCTGATCCACATCCTGTAAAATAAATTTCATTTGGAGTTGCATTGATTAAATTTGCCACTTTTTTTCTAGCTTCCTCTATGGCTTTTTTAGAAATTCTCCCTATGCTATATAAAGAAGAAGGATTTCCATAATTTTCTGTAAAATATGGTAGCATTTCTTCTAGTACTTCTTTTTTTACCCTTGTTGTAGCTGCATTATCAAAATATCTAATTTTCATTGTTATTCTTCCTTTCCGATCTTTTATTTTATTATATTCAAGGGCACTAATTATATTTACATTTTTATGGTAATATCTTTTGAATTTTATCTAAATTTTGTATAACTGCTTGGTAACCAAAGTGATAACATTTATCTAGTTTTTCTATATCAAGAAGCCCCGTTTTGTCTGTTGCAATTGTTAAAAGGAAATCACTTTGTTCTATACTTTCCTCTGAAATTTTGTTTCCCATAATATCAATTGTTCTCATTGTAATATCCATTATATTACTATTTTCATCTACATCATCTGCTTTAAAATTAATAGCAATCACTCGATCCGCTCCTTGCTTTTTCACCTCTAAAACAGGAATATTGTCCAATATTCCTCCATCTAAAAACTTATGTTGTTTAAATTCACAGGGACAAAATATGGCTGGAAAACTACTACTTGCTCTTACTGCCTTTCCGATTGAAATATCGGTAATATATTGGGATTTATCTTCGATTCCTTCTGGTATTTGATTGGTAAAAATATATTCTTTAGAAAGCTTTACATCTACTGTGGGAATTACTAATGGCATCTTTGTAATATCACTAATCTTTTGAATTCCCTTTTTGATTGCTACATGATTATATGCCTTCTCTAAACTTTCTCCAGTTTTTAAACCTGCAATTCCTATTTTCTTATTTATCATAAAATTACTAATTCCTGATATTACTGGTAATGAACTCATTTCTACAATGTCTTTGGCATATCGTTTAAATAAAACATAAATATAATAAGGAGAATATCCCATTGCATACAAAGAAGCCACTAAACTCCCTGAACTAGTTCCTCCTATTACATCAATTGGAACTTTGTGATCTTCCATGGCTTTTAAAGCTCCCGCATGTGCAATTCCTCTAATTCCTCCCCCAGATAGTGCTACTCCTAATTTCAAATAAACACCTTCTTTTCTCTTTTCTACTTTTATAGTATTTACCAATTTTATGAAATTAAACCAAAAAAGTGAGGTTTTTATTTTCTTGCTTCTCAATTCCAAGAAAATCAAAACCTCATTTTTCTTCTTATTTATTTTTTATCTGTATAATAAAATTCTCCAAAAGCATAGGTTACTTGATAATATTTTCCTATAAAGGATGGTTCTGTTGAATCTTTAAATTCATAAATAGGGGCCACGACTTCTTGCCCTTTTTCGTTGATTGCTCCCCATTTTCCATCTTTTTTTACAGCTGCAAATCCATATCGATTTAATTCATAAGCTTTTTCATATTGATAATCTACTATTATATTCCCTGCTTTATCCACAAATCCATATTTTCCATTCTTTTTATCCACAAATAATGTATGATCTTTATAGATTTCTGTATTTTTCTGCTCTTTTCCTTCTAAATCAAAATATCTAGTTTCTAATTCGTTTGATACTTTGATATAAAAATCTTCTACTTGTACTATGGCATTTTCCATTTGACATATTTTTTCCATTGTTTTTGCATAGATTTCTACCGTTTTATTTTCTGTTAATACGGCTTGTATTAAGTCTGTATTTTGGATTTTTTGTAAAGAATCATGATTCATTTCTACTCGGATATTCCCCTTATCATCTATGATTCCCAATTTTCCATTTTCATCACTTACGATAAAATAATGATCATATAAATACTCTATATAGTTATATTTTTCTTCAATTAGTTGCTTTCCATCTTTTTGAATCACTCCATATTTTGTTCCATTTTCATTATTAATTCTTATTTTATAGTTTTCATTACTAGTATTTAATATAGCTATATTAGAATTTACATTTGCTTGTGTTCCATTCTTATTATAGACTGTCACCCCTTGATGGTTTTTCGCATATAAATAATTCCCTGTAATATCAATTTCATCATATTGTATTGGTATGATTACTTTTCCTTCTAAGTTAGCAACTCCATATTTTTTACTTTTTTCCAATACCATAACTTGATTGGTTCCATCGTAATGAATGGATTGATATTCATTTTTTATGACCGTTTCTTCATTTTTAGTCACTCCATATTGTCCATTTTTAGCACCAATCAAATAGATATTATCTGTATCTTTAATTTCTTTTACTCTTTCAATCTCATTATATTCTATTTTTAATATTTCTTTGCCCTTATAATTTAAATACCCATAACGATATCCTTCTGATGTTTTTAATAATACAATATATCCTGCATAACGATAACTCTTTTCACTTGTATAATATTCATCTACTTGAATCTCATCATATTGACTTTCTACTAATACATTTCCTTTTATATTAATCACACCATATTTTTCATTTTGTTTGACCAATAGTTCTCCTTCTTTATAAGGTAAACTATCAATCTGTTCATATATGGCTTTGGTAATTTCTTTTCCTTCTAAATTAAGTAATCCATATTTACCGTCCTTCTCATATTTTAAAACACTTTTTTCAAAAATGAGATCACTTGAAATATTTTTAAGTTGAATTGGTTGTACCTTATTGTACTTGATTAAGATTTCTTCTCCTTTTTCATTGAATACTTTGGTTTGTTCTCCTTGATAACATATGAAAACAGGTTTTTCAGGATTGGGTATTTCTACTTTTTGATAATTAGAATTTACAATAGTATTTCCTTTTTCGTCAATTACTCCAAAGGTTTCTCCTTGTTTTACTACAAAATAATGATATTCGTTAATTTCTTCTATCGCATAGTCTTTTCCTTTTTCAAGTATGAAGTAATAACTCCCCCCTCCAATTACTAATAATAATATTATTACTAGAATCACTGTTATGATTATCTTTCTTTTTTTCATTTCTCTTCTTCCTTTTCTTCTATATTGTTCTTACATGCCTTTACTTTTAAAATTCTTTTGTCTTCGTATAATTCTATTTTGTAAGTAACAGTTTCTGTATCAATTACTGGTTTCTCATCTTCTTCTGGAATTCTTCCTAATTTTTCTTGAAGAAATCCTGAAAGAGTATCATAATCTCCTTCTGGAATTTTTGCATTTAGTATTTTGTTAATGTCATTTACAGTCATACTTCCACTTAATAAATAGGTATTGGAATCAATTTGCTCATACTCTTTTTCTTCTTTGTCATATTCATCATATATATCTCCTACTAGTTCTTCTAATATGTCTTCCATTGTAATTAGTCCTGCTGTTCCTCCATATTCATCTACAATAATAGCCAATTGTTTTTTATTTTTCTGTAATTCTTTGAAAACTTCGTTAATCAATCGATTTTGTGATACAAAATAGGCATCTTTCATCACATTTTTAACTTTAAAATTCTTTTTATTCATATTTTTTAAAACGTCTTTTACATATAGAATTCCTTTGATTTCATCGATTGTTTCATCATAAACTGGAATTCTACTATAACGATATTCTTCTTGGGAAAGTTCTTGCAATAATTCCTCATTACTAATATTTAGATCTACTGCAAAAATGTCTTTTCTATGTCTCATAATTTCAGAAACAGTAATATCATTAAATTCAAATACATTGTTGATCAATTCTTTTTCTTCTTCTTGTATGGTTCCTTTTTCTTCTCCTTGATCAATTAACATTTTTATTTCTTCTTCTGTTACCGTTTCTTCCTCATTTTCTCCTACCCCAAATAACTTTGATACAGCATTTGTTACCCATGTTAAAAATTTAACAAATGGTGCTGTAATAACAGATATTGCTCGAATAATTCCAATCGTAGCAAAAGATATTTTTTCATAATTCTTCATTGCAAATCTTTTTGGAACTAATTCTCCAAATACTAAAGTAAAGAAGGAAAGGATAATAGTAATAATAATAATTGCTACATTTTTCCAAATACTAAGATTAATAAATGGCATGATTTGAAATAAAATTGGGGCTAATTTTTCAGCAAATGCATCTGATGCAAAGGCACTTGATAAAAATCCTGCTAAAGTAATTCCGATCTGAATGGTTGCTAAAAATTTACTTGGTGTTTTAATCATTTTTTCAATTTGTTTTGCTTTTCTATCTCCCTCTTTTGCTTGTTTTTCTATTTTTGCATCATTTAAAGATATAAATGCAATTTCTGCTGCTGCAAAAAAAGCATTTAATGCAATTAATAAAACTAACATCATTATTTGTGTCATCATTTATTTTTTCTCCCTAATTTTTTCTTTTCGTATTTATTATATCCGTTTTTTCTTTTTTTTTCAATAAATTTTCATTGTTTTTTTGTAAGTAGCTTTTTTCTTTTTGATTTCATTTTAAAAGTTTATCCTATTTTCTCTAAAATGGGATAAACTTTTCTAAAAATAATAAATGTTACAATTTATTTTCCTGTAATTGGCAATGTTTTTCTAGTAAATGCAATTTGTTTTTCAGGTTCGATTTCTCCTCCTTTGCTGCTTCTTCCCTCTTCTTCATATTTATCACACACTGTTATTTCACGATTTTCATATAAACTAAGTTGGAAAGCAATTAAGTCTTCTTCCTCCATATAATGTTGATAAGGCTTTTTTTCGTATAAATAATATTTTCCTGGTATAAAGTGATTCCTTTCAATTTTTCCCTCTTGATTGGTTTTTAAATCAGAATAAACGACTTGTTTGTTTTCATCTAATATCTCAAATTCTATATTTTCCAATCTTTCTTTCGTATTTTCCACTTGTTTTATAATCGTTAATTTTGTGCTATTCTCTGGAAAGAAATCATTTTCTTCTCCTTTTCCTTCCTCACAACTTATCGTTGTAATTGCGTAAATTTCATTCTCTGCTTGGGGTGATACTCCATAAAAAACTGGTTTTGTTTGTACTTGTCCTGTGGCTATTATTTTCAATTCTCCTGATCTCACCATGTTTCTAATTGGAATTAATATCTTAAATTCTTCTGTTCCTCCAAATTGATTTTTCTCTTGATTTTGTGGATCTGTTATTTTTATGCCTTCTCTATTAGTATCATTTTTTCCTTCTACCTTTATCGTATAATTTTCGATATTGGTATTAGCTGTTACATAAAATATTTTTGACACATATTGTTTATCCATTTCATCTTGTTTCCAATAATATTCTTTTTCTCTGATTTCCATAGTAGAAGATTGTTTTACTTCTTGAGAATTATTTGCCTTTTCAATAATTAATTTCATTGCTCTTAGGGTTCTTTCCCCTGCTTCTCCAATGGCCTCAAAATCGTTTAGATCTCTTCCTTGTAGATAACAAAAAATTGCTTGTTCTGTTGCTATAAAGGCTTCCAGTTTATTGTTTACCCCTAATTCATCAATGGATTTGTATGGATATCCATTGATGATTCTTCTCCATAATCCAACTTCTTTTATGCTTTCTTTTATGGTTACACTATGGTTTATGAATTCTCCTTCCTGCTTTAATTGATTTATCCCATAAACTGGATATTGCACGCCATCTTGTGTAGATTGTATATAATTGCTTTTTATTACTTCTCCTTTATACTTTAACAATTCTCCACAACTTCCTATTGTATATAAGTTTACAGATGCTGTCTGCATCGCATATACTGCATTTATAAATCCTAATCCATTCATGATTAAAATAGTCATTATGATAAAAATCTTTTTTATTTTTCTTTTTTTATTTTTCAAATTTTTTTCTTCCTTTCTTTATTTCCTTTCCATGGCTCTTACACATCTTCTATAATTGGGTTCGTTTTCCACACAAGTAATCAGTGTAAGTACATTTTCTTCTGTATTTTCTAGACAAGATAAATTGGTATATTCTATGATTTCATTTTTTTCTACTTCATATTCTCTTTTATTTTCTTGGTAATAATATATAATTTTATCTCCCTTTTTTAGTTTTTTCAGATCGGAAAAATAGTTATTTTTATATCCTCTATTATGGGCTGCTAAACAGACATTTCCCTTCCATTTTTTAGTTTCTTCAAAATGGCCAATCGATTGACTCATTAATTCTATGCTTGTTCCTTCTGCAATGTTTGCTTTTAAATCAATACTAGGAATTTCAAGATACCAATTATTTTTCTTTTCTTGTAGATCGGATTTATTACTTGGATAAGCTTCCCTAAATTGATCTATATTTACATGAAATCCTGCTTTTAAAATGGCTCTTTTGGGAAATTCGAAATGAAAATTACATTGACTAAAAATTGAAAATATGAGAACTGAAATAATAAAACTTATAATATTAATATACCATGTACTATATCGAATATAATTTATTTTATCACACTCCTTTTTCTATGAAATTAATTTTGGAAATTACTTGAAATAATATTTTTTCGAAAAAATTTTTTTGAATTAATTTTCTAACTAGAAGTTAACTTTCTTATTTATCATAATACATTTTTTCCTATTTGTAAAGAACTTTTCATCGCAATATTCGACAATTTCTGTCTATGGAAAAGACAGCCTCTTTTGAAACTGCCTTTCCTTCTATTTTTTATTGTTTTACAAAACTTCCACTCGCAATGGTTCCTATTGTTACCGTTCCAGCTCCTCCTGGTCCTCCTGTTTTTGGGAAACTTCCTGTTGGTGGTGCACTAGCTCCTCCAGCTACATTTGTTGTCCAACCTAAAGAATTTCCTTCTTCTATAAAGATATTAACAGAACCTCCTCCAGAACTTCCTCCTGTATACGTAAATCCTAAAGAAGCTTGTGTTCCACAAGAAATTGCACTTCCTGTTCCTGAACCAGATTTACAATAAATCACTAATAATCCTCCTGTTCCATTCGCATTTGTTGTTGGTGTTCCTAAATTCGTTCCAGCTGGATTTCCAGCACCTCCTCCTACTGATGCAGTTCCATAATTATACCAATGATTTCCTCCAGCTCCCCCAGCATTACTTCCACTTCCGAGAAACTGGACTTTTACTTGATCCTGCTGCAATTGCTCCACTTCCTGGTCCACCTGAATAAGATGTTGCAGTTCCTCCCACTCCAGAAGAACCAGAACCTCCTCCTCCAGGCCAATAATTTGAACCAGAACCTCCTCCCCCTAAGGCTCGGTTCGTTCCTGGATTTCCACTCAATCCATTTTTTCCGGCTCCAGGATTGATTCCTCCAGTTCCTCCAGTGGCTGGAATATATTCATAAGAACCATTTTCATTTTGCCATAAATATACATTCTCTCCTCCTGCTTTTCCTCCTCTTGCTGTCATACTGATGGTTCCATTATTGATAATTTCTCCTGTACAGTAAACTACCATTCCCTTTGGTCCACCATATCCTCCAGCACTTTTCACAGAAGTTAATGTTACATTTTCATTGATTGTTAAATTTCCTTCAACTTTTAATACTACTGTATTTTTTGCATTTGCACTTGCTGTTCCTACATCTTTATCATATCCGAATTCATAAGTTTTATTGGTTGGTGTAATGGTTTCATCATTTATTACAACTGGTGTTTCTCCATCTAATACTAAGTCTTGATTAGAATAAATGACATCTAAAGAATAATTTTTTATTTCAGTTGCTCCAGCACTTGTTTTTCCTTTTACTGTTACAATTTTTTCTCCACTTTCCTTTATTTCTGAAATAGCCTGTAATAAAGAATCATTTTTTTCTAATATATTGGTAATTTCTATTTCCTTCTTAGCGGTTCTTCCATTCGTTCCTTTTGCTTTAAAATAATAGATTCCATTTTTCTTTGTCTCAAATGTCTTTTCACTATTACTTGTATTCTCTACTATTTTCATTCCATTTAACGATTCAATTGATTCGATTTCTCCATCTGTTGTTGTTGCTACCACTTTGATTCTAACACTATCTGCTTCTGCCTCTGTATTTAAACTAGTAACTGTCAAATCTGGTCTTTCTTTTGTGCTATCCTCCATTTCCATTTCTCCATTGCTGTAAATGGTTACTTCATACTTTTTATAGGTAACAGCTAAATTCGTTTCTTCTACTAATACAATTGATTTTTCTTCTTCTGGTTCTAATCCTTTGTCTAATTCTTTTTTCAATTCTTCTGCCTTCTTATTTAAATCCCAACCATTTGTAATAGCATCCATTTGTACTGCATTATAGGCTAACTTGATTTCTTCTTCAATGGTTCCTTGCTGATTACTATTTTTGGCATTTGTTGCTTTGTTTAAAATTCCACCTTCTCCTGTTAGACTAGCAATGCCTACTCCTGCTAAAATCAACAATACAATAATGGTAATTACTAAAGCAATCAGTGTAATTCCCTTATTTAAAGCTTGCTTTTTCTTTCTCACTTTCTTTTTCCCCCTCATCTTTTGTCTTTCTATTTTTTACCTTTTTTGATGTTTTCATTCTATCACTAAGCAAGATATGTGTCAATAAGTTTTCATAATTTCTTATTACCCGACAATTTTTAAAAAAGAAAAAAGAATCTTTAAAATCTTATAAA
>CASAUJ010000004.1 GCA_949118805.1 uncultured Clostridia bacterium
AAAGAAGAGGCGAAGTACAAAAACAAGAATCAAGATTAATGCAAAAAGAAGAAAATTTAGAAAAACGTGAAGTGAATTTTGAAAAGAAAGAACAAGAAGTAGAAAGAGAATGGAAAGAGATTGAAAAACAAAAAGGAGAAATAACTAGATTACAGGATGAGGAAATGGTACAACTTCAAAAAATTGCTTCTTTAACAAAAGAAGAAGCAAAAGAACAATTGTTATCAGTAATGGACAAAGAGTTAACCGTTGAAAAAGCAAATTTAATTCGCGAAAAAGAACAAAAAGCTAAAGAAAGTGCGATTAAAAATGCCAAAGAAATTTTAAGTTATGCAGTACAAAAATGCGCTGCTGATCATTCACAAGAAACAACGGTATCAATTGTTGCACTTCCAAATGATGACATGAAAGGAAGAATCATAGGAAGAGAAGGAAGAAACATAAAAGCATTGGAAACCTTAACAGGAATCGATTTAATAATTGATGATACACCAGAGGCAGTCGTTTTATCAGGATTTGACCCATTAAGAAGAGAGGTAGCTAAAATTGCTTTAGAAAAATTAATTGATGATGGTAGAATTCATCCAGCTAAAATTGAAGAAATGGTAGAAAAAGCAAAGGAAGAAGTAGAAACTACGATCAAAGAAGAAGGAGAAAGAGCAGTATTAGAAACAGGAGTAATAGGACTTCATCCAGATATTGTGAAATTAATTGGAAAACTAAAATATAGGACAAGTTATGGACAAAATGTATTAAATCATTCCATTGAAGTTTCTAATTTAGCAAGAATTATGGCAGAAGAATTAGGATTAGATCCAAAACTAGCAAGACGTGCAGGACTTTTACATGACATTGGAAAAGCATTAGATCATGACATGGAAGGGACACATGTTGAAATAGGAGTAGAAATTCTTAAAAAGTTTAAAGAAAATCCACTTGTTATCAATGCTGTGGAAGCACATCATGGAGATGTAGAACCACAAACATTAGAAGCCGTTTTAATCCAAGCAGCAGATGCTGTATCTGCTTCTAGACCAGGTGCTAGAAGAGAAACAGTAGAAGCTTATATTAAAAGATTACAAAATCTTGAAGAAATTGCAGATTCTTTTGAAGGAGTGGAAAAATCATTTGCGATCCAAGCTGGTAGAGAAATCAGAATTATTGTAAAACCAGATCGAATTTCAGATGATCAAATGACAATTTTAGCAAGAGATGTAGCAAAAAGAATTGAAGATGAAATGGACTATCCAGGACAAATAAAAGTAAATCTTATTCGAGAAACTAGAGTAATTGATTATGCTAAATAAGAAAAAGTTGTGATTTTATATCACAGCTTTTTTTTGTACAAGAAAAAATTTAGATGAATAAAAATGAAAAATTCTTGCTATCTTATTTTTTTTATAGTATGATAAAAGAAGTTAAAAAGAGAAAGAAGGAATAGAATGAAAGTTTTAGCAGTAGGAGATCTAGTTGGTTCAGCAGGAATCAAAGAACTGAAAAAAAGATTAGGAGAGATAAAGCAAAAGGAACAAATTGATTTTGTTATAGTAAATGGAGAAAATGCAGCAGAAGGAATGGGAATCACAAAACAAAATTTTGAAGATATAGTAGCATTAAAAATAGATGTTATTACGATGGGAAATCATACTTGGGGAAAAAAAGACATTTTTCAATTTATCGATCATCCTAAATTAATCAGACCAGCTAACTATCCAAAGGGAGTAGTAGGAAAAGGATATTACATTTATACCTGGCAAGAGAAGAAAATTGCAGTGATTAATTTAATTGGTAGAGTGGATATCAATGTATTATCCGAAAATCCATTTATTGTAGCAAAAGAGATCGTAGAGAAAATTCAAAATGAAGTAGATATGATTTTTGTTGATTTTCATGCAGAAGCGACAGCAGAAAAAATTGCAATGGGATATTTTCTAGATGGAAAAGTAACTGCTGTATTTGGAACCCATACACATGTGCAAACAGCAGATGAAAAAATTTTGCCAAAAGGAACAGCCTATATTACAGATATTGGTATGACAGGACCTAAAAATTCTGTAATAGGAATGGATATAGAAGCATCTTTAAAGAGGTTTGAAACTACTTTACCAGAAAGATATAAAATTGCATCAGGGGAATCGGTTTTAAATGCTATTATATTAGAGATAGATGATAAAAATAATCAAGTAAAAAGTATAAAAAGATTAGATCCATAAAGCATTTGTCAAAAAGTGTCGAAACCATAAAAAATTGCGATGAAATCTCTTATAAATTTTGAAAAAGGACTTTACAAATATTTCCATATAATATAAAATAACTATCGTAAAAGTTGCAACAAAAATAAAAATTATAGGAGGCAAAAGAGAAATGGAAGTTTTAAAAATTTCATCCAAATCAAATCCTAATTCAGTAGCAGGAGCAATTGCTGGGTTAGTAAAAGAATCAAACAAAGCAGAAATGCAAGCAATTGGAGCAGGAGCATTAAATCAAGCAGTAAAAGCGGTGGCAATAGCAAGAGGGTTTGTTGCACCAGCAGGAGTTGATTTAGTATGTATACCAGCATTTGCAGAGGTTGAAGTTGAAGGAGAAGATCGCACTGGTATTAAACTAATTGTAGAATCTAGAGCTTAGAAAAAACATAGATAAAAGAACAATAGAAAACATTTTTCATTGTTCTTTTTTTGAGGGATTAGAGAGGGACGTTCCTTAAAATCCCCAAAATGGGGATTTTAAGGAACGTCCCTCTAATCATCTCCCCTTATAAAATTGTTAAAAAGGACTTGAAAAATCCTTAGATTTAAGATATGATAGCAAAAGAATAGAGGTGAAATATGAAATCAAATTGGATTAAATATGTTTTTGCTGTTTTTATTATTGGTATTATCATTTTTGCAGTTTTTAAAATTAGACAAGATGAAGAGGAAAGAAAGCAAGAATTAGAACATGTGAGTCGTGATCAAGAAAAAATAACAGAACTTACTCTAGGAATTGCACGGGTTTGATAGTATGAATCCTATTTTAAGCAAGAATAAGAATATACAAGACATAGCAAAATTGATATACGATCCATTGGTTACATTAACAGCAGATTATAAAGCAGAGCCAGCTTTAGCAACAGAATGGGCAAAACAAAGTGATCATTCTTATTTGATCAAATTAAGAGAAAATGTAAAGTGGACGCAGGGACAAAGATTTACAGCAGAAGATGTACGATTTACTATTGATCGATTAAAAGAAATATCTTCTATTTATTCTTATCATGTACAATATGTGACAGAAGTAGAAATTGTAGATGATTATACGGTAAAAATTAAACTAGATCGAGAAATTCCTTTCTATGAGTATTTTCTTACTTTTCCAATTTTATCAAAAGATTATTATGAAAATGAAGATTTTGTAAATACTGAAAAAAATACTTCGCCAACAGGAACTGGAAAATACAAGATTTCAGAAGTTCAGCCATCTTATCTTAAATTAGAAAAGAATTCAGGTTGGTGGAATAAAAAAGAAAATTTAACGATAGAAAAAATAACAGTAAATTTATATTCTTCTATTGGAGAATTATATAATAGCTTCAAAATAGGAAATATTGATTTGATTTCAACGAGTAATGACAATTTACAGGAATATATTGGAACAATTGGTTATAGTTCAAAAGAAATGAAAGGTAGAGATCATACTTTTTTAGCTTTTAATATGCAAAATAGTCTTTTATCTAGATTGGAAGTTAGAAAAGCCATATCTTATTCAATTGATAAAGAAAATATTGTTTCTAGTGTATTTCATAATAAATGTTTTACCAGTAGTTTTCCACTTGATTATGGGAGCTGGCTAGGACAAGGACAAGAAGCAAGTAGTGGATACAATTTAGAACAAGCAAAGCAAATATTAATGGATCAAGGATGGAATTATTATTCGGGAACATGGCAAAAAGTAGAAAATTATCGAACACAAAAATTATTTTTTAATGTGCTAGTAAGAGCAAGTGATACTTCTAAAGTGGCAGTTGCTAACAATATAAAACAACAATTAGAAGCACAAGGGATAGGAATCAATATAACACAAGCGACAGATGAACAATATAATAATAGTATCAATCAAAGAAATTATGATATGGCATTATGTAGTATGACTCTTTCTCCATCTCCTAATCTTACTACTTATTTAGGAGAAGGAAATATTGCAAATTATAAAAATGAAGAAGTCATGAATATTATGAATGAAGTGAAAAATACTACCGATGAAAATCGATTAAAAGAAAAATATGCAAGATTGTCAGAAATATATCGAACCGATATGCCTTATATTAGCCTATATAATAATCGACATATAGTAGCTTATAATTCAGGATTAGTGGGGGATATTAATCCCAATTGGTTCTATCCATTTTATGGAATAGAAGGTTGGTACAAATAAAAATAAAAAAAGTATTGACAAAACATATTTTTGGTATATAATAGTTATATCAAACAAAAGTTCAAAAAAATAAGGAGGAAAAACAAATGGCAGAAAATACAGAAAAAAAGAAAGCATTGGAAATGGCAATGAGCCAAATTGAAAAACAATTTGGAAAAGGATCTGTTATGAAATTAGGAGAATTCAAAGCAATGGAGATAGAAGCAATACCAACAGGAGCATTAAGTCTTGATATTGCATTAGGAATTGGTGGTGTACCAAGAGGAAGAATTATTGAAGTATATGGTCCAGAATCTTCTGGAAAAACAACATTAGCATTACATGTTATAGCAGAAGCACAAAAAACAGGGGGAGAAGCAGCTTTTATTGATGCAGAACATGCATTAGATCCTGTTTATGCCAAAAAGTTGGGAGTAGATATTGATAATTTAATTGTGTCACAACCAGACACAGGGGAACAAGCATTAGAAATTACAGAAAGTTTAGTAAGAAGCGGAGCTTTAGATGTAATTGTTGTTGACTCTGTTGCTGCATTAGTACCAAAAGCAGAAATCGATGGTGACATGGGAGATTCTCATATGGGGTTACAAGCAAGACTTATGTCACAAGCATTAAGAAAATTAGCAGGAGCGATTAATAAATCAAAAACAGTTTTAATATTTATTAATCAATTGAGAGAAAAAATAGGAGTTATGTTTGGAAATCCAGAGACCACGACTGGTGGTAGAGCACTAAAATTTTATGCTTCTGTTAGGATGGATATTAGAAAGATAGAAAATATTAAACAAGATGGAGAATTTAAAGGAAGTCGTGTACGTGTAAAAGTAGTGAAAAATAAAGTAGCACCACCATTCAGAGAAGCTGAATTTGATGTAGTTTATGGAGAAGGAATTTCAAAATCTGGTAATATTTTAGATATGGCTGTTAATTTAGATATTATCGAAAAAGCTGGTTCATGGTTTAGTTATAATGGAGAAAGAATTGGACAAGGGAGAGAAAATGTAAAAAAATATTTAAAAGAAAATCCTGAGGTTTTAAAAGAGGTAGAAGAAAAAGTAAGGGCTGATTTTGCAAAGGCTTTTGAACAAAGTTTAGGAGAAGAATTACCAACAGAAGAGGATGAAGATGACGAATAAATAAATGAAAAGAAGACTAAATAGATGGAAGAATGACATTTATTTAGTCTTGTTTCAAATAAAAGAAAAAAGATTAGAAAAATAGAAACAAAAGCTATTGCTATTAAAAAAAATTTATAGTAAAATGGGAAAAAAGAAAGGAAAAGTAAATGTACAGTGTAGAACAATTTGACAAAGAGAAAACAAAAGTATTGAAATACATTTTATATAAAAGAAGAAGTGAACAAGAAATACAAAGAAAATTTGCTAATACAATAGAAGAAAATATGTTAAATGATATTATTTCTTATTTAAAAGAAGCAAAATATATTGATGATCACGAGTTAATTGAAAGAAGTATAGCAAACTTTATAATATTAAAGAATTTATCGATAAAAGAACTTCAATACAAATTAATGGCAAAGGGATTCAATAAAAATGATATTGAAGATTACATTTACGAAAATAGGGAGAAGTTAGAAGAATATGAAATAAATTCTGTTCAGAATTTATTCCATAAAAAGAAAACACAAATGGAACCACAAGAAATAAAACAATATTTATTGAAAAAAGGTTATCGATTGGAAAATATCAACAAAGGAATAAAAGGAGAAGAATAGAAATGCCAGTATTAACATTGGAAACCAAAAAGTATGCAATAAAAATAGAAAATTTTGAAGGACCATTAGATTTATTGTGTCATTTAATTGATAAAAACAAAATGAATATCTATGATATCCAATTAAGTGAGATTACCGATCAATACATAGAATATTTAAAAGAACAAGAAAAGTTGAATTTAGAAATAGCAAGTGAATTTTTAGTAATGGCTTCAACTTTGTTGTATTTAAAATCTAAAAATTTATTGCCAAAACAAGAGGAAGAAACAGAAGAAATAACAGAAGAAGAATTGATTCGTAGAATTATTGAATACAAAAAATTTAAGGAAATTAGTAAAGTCTTTCAAAAAAATTATTTAGAGTTTTCAAGAAGGCATTTCAAATTAGCAGAAGAAATTAAATTGCCTAAGCAAAAACTAGAAAAAGATTATGAAAAAACATTGCTACCAGAAATTTATGAAAAACTAGTAGAAAGAAATCGTGTAAAAATAAATCAGAATGCTAAAAATATAGAAAAAATAGCAATTACAGACAATTATACAGTGGCAGGTAAAGTGAAAGAAATGTTTAAAGTTTTGGTAAAACAAAAGCGATTTATTTTTAATCAACTATTTTCGATTCAAAAACATAATAGACAAGAAGTAGTGACAGCCTTTTCTGGATTGTTAGAATTGTCAAGGAGAAGTAAAGTAGAAACCAATCAAGAGCAATTGTTTGGAGATATTACAGTAGAGAAATCTAAAAAAATAAGTTAATCCTAAAGGTATAAAAAAGAAAAAAATGGAAAAACTATGAAAAAGCTTCAAAGAGGAGGCGAAACATGGTTTTTCTTTTTTTTATTATGATAGGAGTAATTGTCATCACTGGAATTCTGATTTTTTCTAAGATAGAAATAGAAGTCATTAGTTTAAAATTTTTTTCACAAGCAAAAAGACATTTTAATCAAGATTATAAAATGATTTTAAAACTATATGCATTTGGTTTGTTTCCAATTTTGAAAATTACATTTACAAAAGCAAGATTAGAAAAAATAAAAGTAAAACAGAAAATAGAAAAAATAGATGTAAGTATGTTACAAAAAGATCCATTTTTTCACAAAGAATTATTGGATGTCATAAAAAAAATGAATATGAATATAGAAAAATTGTATTTGAACATAGAGATTGGAACAGAAAATGCAGTATTAACTTCTATTCTAGTACCTGCCATTAGTACAATAATTGCTGTTTTATTGCGTAAAAAAGTAAAAAAGTTTGAAAATCAAGTTTATATTGTAAATCCAGTTTATCAAAATCAAAATTTAGTAAATATAGCAATTTCAGGTATATTTAAAATAGAAATGAGACATATTATAACTATTATTTATAGATTTTTGAAAAAAGAGAAAAAAGGAGGAAAAAAATATGAGCGAACATCCCATAGAAGGGCTTATGATTACGGCTATGAATAGTATTCAAGATATGATAGATGTGAATACCATTATAGGAGAACCGATTGAAACTTCGAATAATATTGTAATTATTCCGATTTCAAAGGTATCTTTTGGTTTTGCAGCAGGTGGTAGTGAGTTTAAAGGAGAAACAATTGATGAATATACCAAACGAGATAAAGAAGAGGAAATTCAATATCGATTACCTTTTGGTGGTGGTAGTGGAGCTCGGAGTTACGATCAATCCAGTTGCTTTTCTTGTGATCCAATCCAATCATGTAAAACTAATACCAGTCAATCATTCTTCTTCACTTGATAAATTATTAGATTATGTACCAGATTTAATGGAAAAAACAAACCAAATTATGAATCATTGTATTCAAAATCGTAAAGAGGAAACACAAAAAATTCTAAAGGAAATGCAAGATAAGCATGATAAGAGTATGAAAAAAGAAGAGGAAGATAAGAAGGCAATTGAAGAAAAGGTAGAAAAAGAGATTGAAAAAGTGAAAAAAATGAAAATGCCAAAATATGAGGAAACAATGGAAGATGAATAAAGACAAACAAAGGATTTGAACTTGGTACAAGTTTAAATCCTTTGTTTGTTAGAAAATTTTAAAAAAAAGTTCACAAATGAAAAGTGAAATGATATAATGACGAGCAGAAAGAAAAAAGATAGGAGTAAATTATGATTCGTTTAGTAGCAAGTGATATGGATGGTACTATTGTAGGAGAAAACAATACAGTAACAGCTGAGAACCGAAAGGCAATTCAAGATATGAAACAATCTCATATTGATTTTACAATTTGTACAGGAAAACCATATTCTATGATGAAGAGCTTTTGTCAAGAGTTACAAGCTAGTTATGGGATTTTTGGAAATGGAAATCAAATTATTGACTTAAAGACAGGGAAAGAAATTTTTCGAAAAACTTTATCACAAGAAGAAGTGAATACTTGTATGGAAATGGCTAAAAAGGAAAATTTACACCTTCATTTTTATACAGAAAATGAGTTAATAACTCCTAAATTGATGTATATGGATTTAAGAAATTTTCGATTAAAAGATTCTATTTTTCCAAGTGATTTGAATTTTAAGATCGTTTCTGATTTAGAACAATATATAAAAAAAGAAAATCCAACCGTTTTTAAATTAGTTATTTCTAGTCTTACGAGTTTAGCTAAATTAGAAGAAAAATTGAAACAAACTATGAACTTAACAATTTATCGTATAAAAAAAGAAAAACAATATAGAGATCGAGTCATTAATAAAGAATATGAATATTTAGATATTACTCCTAATAAAACGAATAAAAGTGAGGCTCTTTCGATTCTTTCTAAATACTTAGAAATTTCTTCATCAGAGGTTATGGCAATAGGAGACAATTTGAATGATATTGATATGCTTCAAAGTTCAGGAGTAGGAGTAGCAGTGGCAAATGCTTATGAAGCAGTAAAACAGGTGGCTACTTATACTACTATGAATAATGTAGATCATAGCGGATTTGCAGAAGCGGTTTATAAATATATATCTTTTTAAAAAATAAAAATGTGAAACAAAATAGAAAAAGTTTCTAGAAATGTTTCACATTTTATGGTAAGAAATTTTAACTTCTTAATAAATCAATCCAAGAATAAATCACTTTTTTTGTCATAGTGAACAAATTTAATTTTTCTACTTCATTTTTTGCAACAATATCAACGGTTGAAAGGGTTTTTCCATCTAAGACAAAGGAAATTTCTCCTAATTTTTGTCCAGCTGAGATAGGAGCAGAAATGGAATCTTCTAAAATTAAATTTTGTTCTATGTTTTTTTCTTTTCCTTTTTCAATCAAAGTACCTGCCTGTTCACTTAAGATAGCATCAACGTGAGTGGAAACACCTTTGGTAACAGATAGAGATTTAACAAGTTCTTCTTTTTTACCAAATTGTTTAAAAGAGAAAGTATGAAAACCATAATCAAGTAATTTTTGTGCTTCTGCAAAACGAACTTTGGTAGAAGGAGCCTTCATAATAACTGCAATTAAAGAGAGATCATCACGTGTAGCACTAGCTGATAAATTATATAGAGCTAAACCAGTAGAACCAGTCTTTAATCCAGTGATTCCTTTATAACTACGAATAAGTTTATTGGTGTTAGTTAATTCGGATTTTCCATCACGTAAAGTATCAGACCAAATTGTAGTATATTTTGTTATTTGTGGATGTTTGTTTAATAATTCTTTTGACATAAGAGCAATATCATAGCTTGAAGTAAGATGTCCATCTTCATCTAAACCATGGCAATTTTTAAATGTGGTATCTTTCATTCCTAATTGTTTTGCTTTATCATTCATCATTTGTACGAACCCTTCTTCTGAACCACCGATATATTCTGCCATAGCTACAACACAATCATTGGCAGAAGCTACACATATAGCTTTTAGCATTTCTTCTACACTTAATGTTTCTCGTGGATCAAGCCAAATTTGAGAACCTCCCATGGAAGCAGCATTTTCACTACAAGGAATAGAATCATTGAAAGAGATTGTTCCAGCATCAAGAGCTTCCATAATTAATAATAGACTCATTACTTTGGTAACAGAAGCAGGATGTAAAGGTTCATGACAATTTTGTTCATACAAAACTTGCCCAGTTGTTTGCTCAATTAGAATAGCAGAAGGTGATTCTAAATGGAAAGAATTTGAATTGTCTTTTTGGGAATCGGCTTCTATGTTACTGGAAGAAGTTGAATTTACACTAACAGGAGTAGAAATACTAGAGGACCAAACATAGCTAGTTTCTTCCGCAAAACAAGATCTGGTAAAAGGAAAAAGAAAGGTAAAAATAAGACCAAAGGAAATCAATATTTTTAATTTAGGCATAAAAATCCCTCCAATTATTACTTGAATATATTCATAAAATAAAAAAATATGTTATAGTTGAAAAAGAAATCGTTTTATGATAAACTGAAAAACGTGAAAAAGAAGAAAGAAGATGAAATAAAAAATGGTGATAGATGAAGAAGAAAAATCAAAAAAGAGAGGGTATGGTTTAGATGCTTATTATGAAGAAGAACAAGAAGAACTAAGAAAAAAAATAAAGAAAAAAGGAAAAAAAACAAGGAAGAAAAAATCTGGAAAACAAAGAATTTTTTTCTGGATAAAAGTTTGTTTAATTATATTTATTTTAGGAATGATAGGAATTTTCTTATTTTTCAAAACCAACTTATTTCAAAAATATAAAGAAATGTGGGTACAAACAGCAATGACTACGATGCGACATCAATATTTAGCAACCTGGTTCTTATCAGAGGAAGAAATTGCAGAAATTATGAAAAAATTAGAAGTAGAAAATAATGAAAATTCAGATTCGAATGATATCCGTGTAGGAGAAGGGAATAAAAAAGATAAGGAGATTAAGGTTGAAAAGATAACAGGAAAAGGGTATGTTGGATTTGTTATGATTGTTCCCGACGCTTCTAAGGTAAAATTAGTAGATGGAAGATTATCACGGTAGAGGTTCTAAGTTAAGTGAAATTGTCAAAAAACAGGATGCCATAGGAGGTATTAATGCGGGGGGATTTTCAGATCCAGAAGGAAAAGGAGCAGGAAATATTTTAATTGATGCTGTTATCATGAACAAAAAAATGTTACATGGTAATCAATCGACAAGATATAGTCTAATTGGATTAAGTGAAGAAGGAAAATTGATATTAGGCAAATATAATTATCAAGAAGCCATCCAGGCAGGAATTGAATCAGCAGTTGAGTTTGGACCTTTTTTAATTGTAAATGGAAAAAATCAAATTAAAAATGCTACTTCAGGAGGAATTCATCCAAGAATGGCAATTGGACAAAAAAAGGATGGAACCATGATATTGGTATCGATTGATGGAAGACAACCAGGATATAGCATAGGCACCAATTATTTAGAGTTACAAAATATTTTTGAAAGGTATGAAGCTTATAATGCAGCAAATTTAGACGGAGGATCTTCTGCTACTATGTATTATAAAGGAAAAGTGGTAAATAAAACTTCTACTCCAATGGGAGAAAGATATTTACCAAATGCTTTTATTATTGAAAAATAAAGAAGGGCAGTAACCATTACAGGAGAGAAATTAAAGTAGTGGTTACTGTTTTTTGATCAGTAGTAGCTAATATTTTTATGTCATGCCCAGAGTCATTTCTAAATTTTAGATCATAACTACCATAAGCAACGGCAGCATCTTTTCCTTTTTCAATGTAAGGAACATAATTGCTATGTGCATGTCTTTCTGTAACAACTAGACTAGGAACATTTAATAGGGCATTGTATAAAGTAGAACTAATTTGACAATTTCCGTCCACCTAATCCTTTTTTCTTATTTCCGTCTTTATCAAAAATATCAGCTTTTTCATAACCTTTGCTAGTGGAAGCTTGTCCTACTGTTTGACAGAAGGAAAAAGTTTCTCCATTTTTTACAATTGTTTCATTTAATGTGTTGCAAGTAATAGAAACATTATTTTGTCTTGCTGGATCATTGGAATAAATTTTGGTTGTAAAAGTAGCAATTTGTTCTTCTGCTTTAGGTTTGTTTGCGTTTTCTGATTCGTTAATACCTTTTCTTATTTCATTTGTAGTATTTTGTTTTTCAGAAGTAGAAGTTGATGAAGCAGAAGAATTAGTACTTGAAGTTCGATTGGTTTCATAATTGTTTTGTGTCATATTAGAATTTGAAGAATTTGTGTTCTTAAGATAAAAGAAAATACCAACTCCAATTATCAAAGCAAAAATCAGGATAAAAATTATCCAACTTTTTTTATTCATTTTAAATCACCAAAGATAGTGTAACCAAAAACATCTGAAATTATTGACAATTTTTTAAAATAACGGTATAATTAATAGGTATTATTTTGAAAAAGGAGAAACGTCATGATAAAAAAACATTGGAAACGAATAGGATTGTTAATTTTGATTGTAGCTTGCATTTTTAATGTAATGGGAAAATTAATTCATAAGCTTTCCTTAAACAAAGAAATGCTTTATTCTGCACAATATATGTATGAAGAACAACAAAATCAACAAAATCAAAAATAATACTTGAAAATTAAGAAAAAATATGTTATGATAAAACACAGTCAAATTATTTTTAACACAAGAAAGAGGTGAACTTAAAATGAAAGAAGGAATTCATCCAAACTATAATCAAACAACAATTACCTGTGCATGTGGTAATGTTTTAGAAGTTGGATCAACAAAAAAGGATTTAAAAGTAGATGTATGCTCAAAATGTCATCCATATTGGACGGGTAATTTAAGACAAGAAACAGTTGGTGGTAGAGCTGATAAATTCAAGAAAAAATATGGTCTTGCTTAAAAGACAAAAGAAAATAGAATGTATGGAACTTTTTGAGTTCTGTACATTTTTTTGTTGTATTTAAAAGATTTTTTTATGTCTACATATTGTCTATAATAAAAATTACACAGGTCAAATTATGAAAACTTAATGATACATATTTTGCTTCATGGTAGAATGAAACTATTCAAAAAGGGAAAAATACAAAAACAAAAGATGAGGGGAAAAGGAACGTGAGAAAGGGAAAGCAAGCTTTCAGTAGAGAAATTACACTAATTGTATTAGTGATAACAATTATCGTGCTTTTAATTTTAGCAGGTGTCACAATTGCGATGTTAAAAGGAGAAGGTGGCATTTTAAATAAAGCGAAAACAGCAACAAGTTCACAAGAAGAACAAGAAGCAAGAGAGAAATTAGAACTTGTGTTACAAGATCTGATTATTAGTAAACGTACCGATTCTACTTATAATGAAGATAAATATATCAATGTAGCCATAGAAAAAGAAGAGATGACAATAATAGAAGATATTGTAATCGTAGACGGATGGCAATTTGAAATGGATAGAAGTTTTATCTTAAAATGAAAACAAGAAGAGAAAAAATAGAAATTGAATGAGAAATTATCTTAAAGATAGCAACAAAGTGAGTTGCTATTTTTTCGTTAATGTGGTAAGATAATGCTAGTAAATTTCAGAATAAGAAGGAGAAGCAAAAATAGAATGAACCCAATAGAAGAACAAAAACAATATATGAAAGAAGTAAAAGAATATCATCAAAATAAAAAATTAAAATATTTAATTCTAACAATGGGATGTCAATTAAATGAGAATGATTCTGAAAAATTAAGTGGAATGCTAGAAGAAATGGGATATGAAGAAACTGAAAATCAGAAAGAAGCAGATTTGATATTATTTAATACTTGTTGTGTTAGAGAAAATGCAGAAGATAAACTGTTTGGAAAACTAGGTGAACTAAAAAGATTAAAAGAAGAAAAAGGAATAATCATCGCAATTGGTGGTTGTATGATGCAGGAAAAACATATTACAGATAAAATCAAAGAAAGTTATCCTTTTGTGGATCTTCTATTTGGAACCCATACTTTATATAAATTTCCAGAAGATTTGTTAAAAGCTTTGAAAGAAAGAAGAAAGCTAGAAGATATTATTGATATAGAAGGAGAAATTCATGAAGGATTGCCTGTGAAAAGAAATAGTCAATTAAAAGCGTCTGTTACCATTATGAATGGCTGTAATAATTTTTGTAGTTATTGTATCGTTCCTTATGTTCGTGGAAGAGAAAGAAGTAGGCAACCAAAAGATATTATACAGGAAATAAAAGAATTAGCAAAAAAAGGATATCAAGAAATTATGTTGCTTGGACAAAATGTAAATTCTTATTTACGTGTAGAAAAAGAAAAAGGAATAGATTTTGAGGAATATGAAGGAGTTCACTCTTTTGCTACTTTATTAAGAGCTATTAATAAAATAGAAGGAATCCAAAGAATTCGATTTGTATCACCTCATCCAAAGGATTTTACAGATGATGTAATTGATGCTATAGCAGAATGTGATAAAGTATGTAAATTGATTCATTTACCATTACAATCTGGAAATACTAAGGTTTTAAAAGAAATGAATCGAAAATATACAAAAGAACAATATTTAGCATTAGCAGAAAAGATGAAAAAAGCGATTCCTAATTTAACTTTGTCAACTGATATTATTGTAGGATTTCCTGGAGAAACAGAAGAGGAATTTGAGGATACCTTAGAGGTAGTAAGAAGATTAAAATTTGAACAAGTTTATATGTTTCTTTATTCTAGAAGAGTGGGAACCCCAGGTGATAAAATGGAAAATCAAATTCCAGAACAACAAAAACATGAGAGATTTGATCGATTGAAGGCTTTGGTAGAAAGCCAAATTCAAGAGAATAATCAAAAATATTTAGGCACGATTCAAAAAGTTTTAGTAGAAGGAGAAAGCAAAAACAATGAGAACTTTTTAACAGGGAGAACGGATAGTAATAAAGTAGTGATTTTTGAAGGTTCTCAAGATTTCATTGGAAAAATGCAGGATCTAAAGATTATTTCTGAACATATGTGGTATTTAAAAGGAGAAGTGTAAATGGAAGAAAATGAGAAAAGGATTAAACCAAGAGAATATTCTCATATTGATTATGAAGCATTGTTAATTTATGCGATGAAAAATCATATTTCAGTTGAAAAAGCGATAAAGGAGAATGGATTAACAATATCAAGAATAACAGTCAAAGAAATATAAAAAGAATGAAAGAAGAAGGGAACCAAGATCTTAGTGTAATCGAATTTTATCAAGATGTTTATGTTCCTAATTTTCAGAAACCAGAAATGCCAGAATATATCAAACACACAATTGATAGTTTTCCAGAAAGGCAAGTGAAAATGAAAAATGAATTCGAAGATTTGTATCATAAGTTATATCTCATGAATGAAATGGTAGAAGCATGTGGAGGGAATTTTGCAGAAGCAACGAGAAAGATTAACTCTGGTCAAACACGGATTAGGAGAAATCAAACCAATTTCGAGACAAGGATTAATGAAAAATGTCAATCGTTTTCGAAAAATAAGGAGCCAATTAGAAGAAAAAATAAAGGAAGAAAGAGAAGGAGAAGAGAAGTAATATGGCAGAATATTCACCAATGATGCAAAGATATCTTGAAACCAAAGAAGAATATAAAGATTGTATTTTATTTTATCGTTTGGGAGACTTTTATGAAATGTTCTTTGATGATGCTATTTTAGTGGCAAGAGAACTAGAAATCACCTTAACGGGAAAAGATTGTGGACAAGCAGAAAGAGCACCTATGGCAGGAGTGCCTCATCATGCTGCTGAAATGTATATTGCCAAATTGGTGAATAAAGGATATAAAGTAGCAATTTGTGAACAATTAGAAGATCCAAAAGAAGCAAAAGGAATTGTAAAAAGAGGAGTTATTCGAGTAGTAACACCAGGAACAGTAGTAGAAAGCAATATGTTAGAGGAAAGAAAAAACAATTACATTATGTCTGTTTTTAAATCTGGCATTTATTTTGGAATTAGTGTTTGTGATATCTCTACGGGGGAATTTTATACAGCAGAAATTAGAGATCAGCATAATTTCCCTATGTTATTAGATGAAATGGCAAGATATGCACCATCTGAATTGGTGGTAAATTCTATGATGGCAGATTGTACAGAAGAAATAAACAAAATTAAGGAAAGATTTGAAAATGTATATATTACAAAATTTAATGATAAATTTTTTGCTAATGAAATAGAAAATTTAGAATTACGTTTTAGTATGGTAGATAGCAGTGGAAAAAAAATAGAAAATTTTTCAGAAAAAAAACTAGCTATTCCTTCGATTCATGCTTTGGTAGAATATATGGAACAAACACAAAAAACAAGTTTAGATCATATCAATAAAATTGTGATTTATTCCATCTCGCGTTATATGGCATTGGATATCAATGCTAGAAGAAATTTAGAAATAACAGAAAAGTTAAGAGATAAATCAAAAAAAGGAACTTTATTATGGGTTTTAGATAAAACTTCAACTTCCATGGGAGGAAGAGCATTACGAAGATGGCTAAACGATCCTTTAGTAGAGGTGTTAGAAATCAATCGAAGATTACAAGCTGTAAAAGAATTAAAAGAAAATGTTATGCTAAGAGGAGAGTTGATAGAGCAGTTAAAAAAAGTATATGATATAGAACGTTTAGCAGGAAAGATGGCTTATGGTAATGCGAATGCAAGGGACATGGTAACTTTGAAAAATTCTTTATTAAGATTACCAGAAGTAAAGGGGAGTTTATCCAATTGTAAAACAGATTTATTACAAGACTTGTCAAACAATTTAGATGAATTGCAAGATATATATCAATTAATTGATGGTGCTATTGTAGATGATCCACCAATGACAGTAAAAGATGGCGGAATGATTAAATTAGGATATAAAGAGGAAATTGATACTTTAAAAATAGCTCAAACAGAAGGAAAAAATTGGTTAGTACAGTTAGAATTAGACGAAAGAGAAAAAACAGGGATTAAGAATTTGAAAATAGGATTTAATAAGGTATTTGGTTATTTTATAGAAGTAACAAAATCTTATTTAAGTCAAGTGCCAGAACGTTTTATTCGAAAACAGACATTAACAAATGCTGAAAGATATATCACAGAGGAGTTAAAAAATTTAGAAAATCAAATTTTAGGAGCAGAAGAAAAAGTTGTAAGTTTAGAATATGATGCTTTTATTGAAATTAGAGATAAAATTGCAAAAAATGTGAAAAGACTTCAAAAGACAAGTGAAGTGATTGCTAGTCTAGATGTTCTAACTTCTTTTGCAGAAGTAGCAGAAGACATGAATTACTGTATGCCAGAAGTGAATTCTTATGGGACAATTGATATTAAAAAAGGACGACATCCAGTGATTGAAAAAATATTAGGACCAGGAACTTTTGTTGAAAATGATACTTATTTAGACAAGCAAGAGAATCGATTGTCTATTATCACAGGCCCTAATATGGCAGGAAAATCTACTTATATGAGGCAAGTTGCATTAATTACCTTAATGGCTCAGGTAGGAAGTTTTGTACCAGCAGAAAGTGCAAAAATTGGTGTGGTTGATAAAATTTTTACAAGAGTGGGAGCATCTGATGACTTAAGTATGGGACAAAGTACATTTATGGTAGAAATGATGGAAGTGGCTACTATTTTAAAGGAAGCTACTAATAATAGTTTGGTTATTTTAGATGAAATTGGAAGAGGGACTTCTACTTATGATGGTTTATCTATTGCATGGGCAGTAGCGGAATTTATAGCAAATCAAGAAAAATGTGGAGCCAAAACATTATTTGCAACCCATTATCATGAATTAACGGAGTTAGAAGAAAAATTAGAAGGAATTAAAAACTATTCTATTGCGGTAAAAGAAAAAGGAGAAGATATTATTTTTCTAAGAAAGATTGTAAGAGGTGGAACCGATGAAAGTTATGGAATACATGTAGCACGTTTGGCTGGTGTTCCAAAAGTGGTGACACAAAAAGCAGATGAAATTTTACGTTCTTTAGAAAGAAAAAATATTTTGACAGGACAGAAACAAGAAAAACAAGATAAAAAACAAGTAGAAGGACAATTTGATTTATATCATTACAAATTGGCTGAAATTGCACATGAAGTAGATAAAATTAATCTAAATGAGTTAACTCCAATTGATGCTTTAAATACTTTGGTAAGAATCAAAGAAAAGATGAAATAAAATAGAAAAAAGACGATTATTTCTTTTTAAAATCGTCTTTTATTTTTTTAGATAGATTCTTTGCACATATAGTTTATTAGCAAAAGATTGAACTACATTTCTTAAAATATATTGTTCTTGAGAAAGTCTGCTATTTTTTACATAATTCTTTTCCGCAAAAACTATACGAATGGCTTTTTCTAATTCAGAACAAAAACGATCGTAGGACAGTTCAACAGGAGAAGTTTCTAAAGCAAGTCCAATCAATTTTTTGATATCACTAATACTATAAACTTCCTTTAAAACAAAGATAACAAATAAAGAAGCAATATGTTCTTTATTGTATTTTTTATTTACAGGAGCTTTAATAATATTATGTTTTACATAATTATTAATCATGGTTTTTGTTATAATTTTTTCTTCTTTTTCATTTTCACTTTTAATGTAACCAGATAGATACTGTTCTAAAAAACAAACAAGTTGGTCAATATATAAATCAATAGTTGGGAGTTCAGTCCATCTAGGTAAATGAAAATCTTTTATTTCTGCATGCATCTTAAACACCTCTCTACCAATAATCATAGCATTTTTTGAACTCCTAGTCAACTACTTGACAGGATATTTTAAATATGATAATCTAGTAATCGATACTAGATAAAGAGGAGAAGTTATGGAAAGAGAAAAATATTTTGAAGCAACAGAGTTTGAAAACTTAAAGGATCTTATTTATGACGCTGTCAAAAAATATAAAGAGAAAACAGCATTTGTGATGAAACGAAAAGAGGAAAAAGGGACTTTTTATGAAAATGTGAGTTATACGAAGCTCTTAGAAGAAGTAAATCAATTAGGGACAAAATTTTATGACTTAGGATATCAAAATAAAAGAGTAGCCATTGTAGGAAGAAATTCTTATCCATGGGTGATAACCCATTTAGCAAATTTATTAGGTGGAATATTAAGCATTCCTTTGGATAAAGAATTACAAGTGGAAGAATTAGAAAGTTGTTTATTAAGAAGTAAAGCAGATGTTTTAGTTTTTGATGAAAAATACAAAGAAAATGTAGAGAGAATCAGAGAAAGAGGAAATGTGACGATTGAAAATTATATCTGTATGACCAACCAGGAGCAATATATGTCTATACCAGAATTAAAGCAACAAGGGAAAGAATTGCTAGAAAAAGGAGAGCATGACTATATTTCGGCAAAAATAGACTCGAATAGAATGAATATATTATTGTTTACATCTGGTACTACTTCAAAATCAAAAGCAGTTATGCTTTCTCAAAAAAATATAGCTTCAAATGTTTATAGTATGCAATTAGTAGAAGATATTAGAAAAGAAGATGTTAATATTGCATTTTTACCATTTCATCATATTTTTGGTTCTACTTGTATGATAGTTATGTTAGCTTTTGGAGTAACGACTGTATTTCCAGATGGACTTCGTTATATAGCACAAAATTTGAAGGAATATAAAGTATCGATTTTTGTTGGAGTTCCTTTACTAGTAGAAACAATTTATAAAAGGATCGAACAAGGGGTGGCGAAAAAAGGAAAAACGAAAGTAGTTGCTTTTGCTAAAAAGTTGAGTAATTTCTTGTTAAAGTTGCATATTGATATAAGAAAAAAATTATTTAAAGAGATTTTAGATGAGTTAGGTGGAAGTTTGCGATTTGTTATTTCAGGAGGAGCACCTTTAGATCGAAAAGTAGCACAAGGTTTTAACGAATTAGGAATCAATGTGGTGCAAGGATATGGATTAACAGAAACTTCTCCTGTAATTGCAGCTGAAAATTATAAGAAGATGAAATATGGTTCCATTGGTTTTCCAATGGAGAATGTACAATTGGAATTATATAACCAAGATGAGCAAGGAATTGGAGAAATTAGGGTAAAAGGTCCGAATGTTATGCTAGGATATTATGAGAATGAAGAGGCAACCAATGAAGTATTAAAAGATGGTTGGTTTTATACAGGAGATCTAGCCTATTTTGATAAGGAAGGATATTTATTTTTAGCTGGTAGAAAGAAAGATATGATTGTTCTAAAGAATGGAAAAAAAGTGTTCCCAGATGAATTAGAAACATTAATCAATCGAATGGATGAAGTAAGTGAATGTATTGTTTATGGAATGCCAGATCAAAAAGATAAAAATGACTTGAAACTTTCTGTGAAAATTGTTTATGACAAAGAAGTGGTAACAGAGAAATATGGTGAGATAGCAAAAGAGGAATTAGAAGATATTATCTGGAAAAAAATCAAAGAAATCAATAAAACATTTCCTCCTTATAAATATATAAAAAACATGATTCTAACAGATCAAGAGTTAATAAAAACAACTACCAAAAAAGTAAAAAGAAATGAGGAAATAAAGAAACTTTTGGAACAACTATCTTAAAAAAGAATAAAGAATAGAGAAAAAATCGAGTAATCAAAAGATTAAAGGTTACTCGATTTCTGTTATTTTTAAATTAAATTTATCCTCAAATACTTTTTTCTTTGCGATATATTCTTTTGTTTTAACCCCTTTTACATCAATAATTTCAGTTGAGTTATCTTTGTGAAAAACAATAAAATCCGCTTTATATTTTAATTTAGGGGCTAAAATAAAAGTGGGTTGTAAGCAAAAGCCATTTATTTCTTTTCCTTGTAATCGTAACTTTAATTCACAATAATAATCAGCTTCTTTTTGACTATCAAAAGTATGTCCATCAATAGAAACTTTGTTAGCTCTATATTTACTAGTTCTTTTCTTCCCATTTGTAAAATTTTTATAATCATCAACCGACCAATGTTCCATGCTGGTCACTCCTATCTATTTATTCTTTTTTGGCTACGTTGTGCCTGTCCCATTTTAGCCATAAATGGTTACTATGTGCCTGTCCCATTTTAGCCATATTATATAGAAAAAAACAGAAAAGTGCAATAAGAACTATACTATTTTATCGGATTATGATAAAATAAAAAAATAACAGAACAGGATAATAAGAAAGTAGGAGTGTTTATGAAATTATTATTGATAAGACATGGACAAACAGATTGGAATGTAGCAGGAAAAATTCAAGGGATAACGGATATTGAATTAAATGATACAGGAAGAAAACAAGCGAAAGTGCTAAACGAACAATTGTTAAAAGAAACAATTGATGTAATTTTATCATCACCTTTGAAAAGAGCTAGAGAAACCGCAGAAATAATAGCAGAGGGAAGGGATATTCCAATTGTTCTGAAACAAGAGTTACAAGAAAGATATTTTGGGAAATTGGAAGGGAAAACAAGAAGCGATTTTGATTTTTATGAACTTTGGAATTATAAATTAAATAAACAATATGCGGATATTGAAAGGATAGGAGATTTATTTAAAAGAGTACAAGGCTTTTTAGAAAAACTAAAGAAAGAATATAGGGACAAAACTGTATTAGTGGTTACGCATGGAGGAGTGGCTGTTCCAATTCGAGTTATTTTAGAAGGGTTACCAGAAAGAATGGAAGTAATAAAAGGCTTTGGTATTGATAATTGTGAAGTAAAGGAATATGAATTATAAAAAAGGAGAAAAGAATGCATACTCGAGTACCAGAATTTTTAATTGAGAAATTAGAAACTCAATATGGAAAGGAAATCAGTCAAAAAATAATAGAAGGATATCAAGTAAAAAGAAAAACTACTTTTCGAGTGAATACATTAAAAAGTAATATAGCAGAAATAGAGAAAGCTTTAAAAGATAATAAGATAGAATATGAAAAGGTAGAATGGAGCAAAGAAGTTTTTATTATGAAGGGCATTTCTGAAAAAGAAATCAGAGAATTAGAAATTTATCAAAGTGGAAAAATCTATCTACAAAGCTTGTCTTCTATGTTGCCTCCCATTCTATTACAACCAAAAGAAGGAAAGGATATTTTAGATATGGCTGCTGCCCCAGGTGGAAAAACAACACAAATAGCAGCAATTACTCAAAATAAAGCTAATCTGACTGCATGTGAAGTAAATAAAGTACGA
Source organism: uncultured Clostridia bacterium (assembly GCA_949118805.1). Classification (GTDB taxonomy): domain Bacteria; phylum Bacillota; class Clostridia; order TANB77; family CAG-508; genus CAG-269. The sequence goes on from CASAUJ010000004.1 coordinate 22,147, forward strand.
GCAGAACGATTGAAATATAATTTGGAAAAGCAAGGAGCAAAGGCATATGTTATGGTGCAAGATGCTAGAAGGATAGACGATTTCTTTTCTTTTGATCAAATTTTATTAGATGCACCATGTAGTGGAAGTGGAACGCTTCAGATAGAAGATGAAAAAATAGAAGAAATTTTTACAGAAAAATTGATTCAAAAATCATCTGAGACACAATTAGCATTATTCAGAAAAGCGATTCACTTGTTAAAAAAAGGGAAAGAAATGATGTATTCTACCTGTTCGATTTTAGCCTGTGAAAATGAGGAGATACTGCAAAAAGTAAAAAAAGAAAACAAAATAGAGATTCTTCCAATACCAGTAAATGAATTTAAAGGAATGGAAAAGTTACCTTTTTTACCAACCAAAATAGAAGGTACATTATGCATTGCCCCAAATGAATTATATGAAGGCTTTTTTATGGCTAAAATAAAAAAACTTTAATATTATGATAAATTTTTAAAGGAATTAGAAAGAGGAAAAATAATGTATTATGTTTATATGTTAAGATGTGAAGATAATTCAATTTATACTGGAATTACAACGAATATTGAACAGCGAATGAAAGAACATTTTACAAAGGTAGGAGGAGCAAAATACACCTATGTACATACTGCCAAAAAATTAGAAAGTGTATGGCAAACAGAAAATAGAGGAATGGCTTCCAAAATGGAATACCGAATTAAAAAATTGACAAAGACACAAAAAGAGCAATTAATTGTGAAAAACAATTTAGAGGATTTCTTTCATGAGAAATTAGATTGTAGTCAATACAAAAAAATATTTTTATAGAAGAAAGAAAACAGAATATGAAATTCTATAAAGCTTATAGGAAATTGACATATTGTGCTTTTCTTTTTTTCTTGAATATGATATAGTTAAAACAAGAAAAGAAGGTTCATGTGCAATGGGGACGTTTCCTTTTTCACATCTTTATAAACTTATAAAATATTGTAAATAAAAAAATAGAGTAGTTATTTTATAAATTTTAATGAAATGTGAAAAAGGAAACGTCCCCATTGCACATAAGAGCACACAGAAAGGAAAGAAAATGATAGAAGTAAAAAGTGTAAAAAAGAAATTTGTAAGACAAAAAAATAAGAAAGAAAAAGAGGAATTTTATGCTAATTATGATATTAGTTTTGAAGTTAAAGAAGGAGAAATATTAGGTATTCTTCGGACCAAATGGAGCAGGAAAAACGACTCTTTTGAGAATGATGGCAGGAATTTTAGAACCAACAGAAGGGGAAATTTATTTTGATGGTTTGCATTATCAAGAAAACGAAATTGAAATCAAACAAAAGATAGCATATCTTTCTGGAAATACAAAACTATATGATACGTTATCAACTTTTGAACTATTAAAAATGTGTGGAGATATCTATAAAGTGCCAGAAAATAAAATAGAGAAGAGAATAGAAGAACTAGCTAATATTTTAAATTTAAAGGAATTTCTATATCATAAAATTGCGAATTTGTCTACTGGGCAAACACAAAGAGTAAATATTGCAAGATGTTTGCTTCATGATCCTCAATATTATATTCTAGATGAAGCGACAACTGGATTAGATATTATTTCAAGTCAAATTATATTAGATTTTATGAAACAAGAAAAGAAAAGAGGAAAAACGATATTATATTCTACTCATTATATGGAAGAGGCAGAAAATATTTGTGATAAAGTGATGATGATCAACAAAGGAAAGATAATAAAAATAGGTACACCAGAAAAAATAAAAGAAGAAACAGCAACTACTAATTTGAGAGATGCATTTTTTACAATGATAGGAGGGATGATAGATGGAGAATAATATATGGAATATATTGCGAAAGGAGTTAAGAGAATTATTTCGTGATAAAAAATCGTTAGCTATGATGCTGGTAATTCCAATTTTTATCCCTTTTCTTGTATTGGGAATGTCTTCTTTGTTCGAAATGCAGATGAATAAAGACATAGGGGAATATAATAAAATTGGGATTTCTTATGAAATGACAGAAGAAGAAAGAAAAATAGCTGAGGAAATGAAGATAGAAATAATTAAGGGAACAGAAGAAGAATTGAAACAAAAATATGAGGAAGAGGAAATTAATTTATATGTGACAAAAATAGAGCAACATTATATTATGAATACCAATTCTTCAGAAAATAGTAGTTATGCAAAGGAATTAGTAGAAAATTATTTAAACACCTATAAACAATTTTTACAACAACAATTTTTGCAAGCAAATCAGATCAATCCAAGTGAAATTTTTGATATTATAACGGTAGAGGAAAAGACAGAAGAAAAAGAAAACTTTTTTGTAAATTATATAAAAAATTATGCCTTTTTATTTATTATTATGGCAATTACGGTTTCTGCTACTTATCCATCTACTGATACAACTGCGGGAGAAAAAGAGAGAGGAACATTAGAAACTTTATTGACTTTTCCAATTAAAAGTAAAGACATTATCATAGGTAAATTTTTAGGAGTTTCTATATCTTCTATGATAACAGGTGTTATTAGTTTGATATTATCAGCTATTTCTTTAGTAATCGCACAAGAAAACTTTGCTATTTATGAAGGAATTTCTATTATGTATGAACCAATCACAATCTTATTTGCTATTGTAGTTATAATAGCTTATTCTTTCTTTATTAGTGGCTTGTGTATTGCGATTGCTAGTACATCAAAAACTTTTAAAGAAGCACAAAGTGCATTAACACCAATAACTTTCTTATCCTTTTTTCCAGGGATGATAGCTTTTATGATAAATATTTCAACAACACCATTATTTTCTATTATACCATTTTTAAATTATACGATGATATTTACAGATTTAACAAATGGTAATATAGATGTTTTGAATATTGTTTTAATGTTAGTTTCTACTTTTGTCTATATGATCATTTTATTAAAGTTGATGATAAAACAATATCGATCAGAGAAAGTTTTATTTTTATAAAAATAATTGACATAATGAAATAGGATTGTTATAATGAAAAAAAGGCTTTTTTAGTTTTATCATGTAATATGCAACTTGTAATCTAAAATTTAGATTACGAAACGAAATGTTTTTATCATCTTATCAGGAGGAAAAGAATGAAAGAAAAAGCAATCAAGAAGATCGTTTATGTGGTAGCAGTGCTGGTATTGGTTTTACTGTTGATTCAGACTTTAAGCATACTTGGACATTGGGAGGAGAAATCAATTGTAAGATTTGCTCCAATCAATGCAAAAGAATTAGATGAAATAGAGTAAAGACATAATAAGAAAAAATGAATAAAGGGAGGGGCAGAATGTCCCTTCTTTTTATCATAGGAAAAGACATAAGAAAATTAAGAAAATGCCCAATAAACAATTGACAAATTTTATTGATTGTGGTAAAATAAATAACGCGCTATTAAGCGAGTGAGAGAAGTCAACACAAAAAAGTGTTGTTTTTTTAAACGGGAAAATTCATGTTATAGTCTTAACCCAACGTATAACATAGTTTTCTAATGGATACAAAAAGAAGAAGGAGGAAGAAAGAATGGAAAAAGAAGAAAATGTGCTAGGAACTGAAAAAATTGGAAAACTAATTAGAAAATTCTCAATTCCTTGTATTATATCATTATTAGTGAATTCACTTTATAACATTGTGGATCAAATTTTTATTGGTCAAGGTGTTGGTTATCTAGGAAATGGAGCTACCAATGTAGTCTTTCCATTAACCATGATTTGTTTAGCATTTGCCTTAATGTTGGGAGATGGTGCTTCTAGTTACTTAAGTTTGAAGCTAGGAGAAAAGAAAAAAGAAGAAGCAGCGAAAGGCGTAGGAAATGGAATTTTGTTATCTGCTATAATTGCTGTTGTGTTGTGTATTTTTAGTTTTGTATTTTTGCCACAATTATTGAATTTGTTTGGATGTACTGATAATTTGAGAGAATATGCTATACAATATGGTAAAATTATTGTAATAGGATTACCTTTTATGATGATAGGGACAGCGTTGAATTCTATTATTCGAGCAGATGGAAGTCCTAAATATGCTATGGCAACTATGGTATTAGGAGCAGTATTAAATACTATTTTAGATCCTATTTTCATATTTAGCTTTAAAATGGGAGTAGGAGGAGCAGCAATTGCTACTATTTTTAGTCAATTTATTACATTTGTTTTAAATATTGCTTATGTTCGAAAGTTTAAATCAATTGAAATGACAAAAGAAACGTTTAAATTAAAATTAAGTGTAGGAAAGAAAGTATCAGCCTTAGGAATTAGTAGCTTTATTACACAAATGAGTTTTGTAGTAGTAATGGCAGTAGAAAATAATTTATTAGCTCAATATGGTGCAGAATCCAAATTTGGTTCTGAAATACCAATAACAGTATTGGGAATTGTAATGAAAATAAGTCAAATTTTGAATAGTATTATTATTGGAATTGCAGCAGGTTCTCAACCGATTTTTGGTTATAATTATGGAGCTAGAAAATTTGATAGAGTAAAAGTAACTTTAAAATCTGTTTTAGGATTAAGTGTTATAATTAGTACAATTGCTTTTATTTTATTCCAAACCATACCAGATAAATTAATTTCTATTTTTGGGAGCGGAGATTCTAATTATATGGAATTTGCTTGTTTATCTTTTAGAACTTATTTATTATTATGTATTTGTAATGGAATTCAGATTCCATCATGTATTTTCTTCCAAGCTATTGGAAAGAGTGTTAAAAGTGCTATTTTATCTTTATCAAGACAAATTTTATTTTTAATACCAGCGTTGATTTTATTAGGAAAAATGTTTGGGATTATGGGAGTTTTATATGCAGGCCCAGTAGCTGATGGATTGGCTTTTGGAATTGCCATAACTTTATTGATATTAGAAGTAAAACAATTGAAACAAGGAAATCACAAAAGTCAAACATTAAGGGATTTTGCAAGTCCAAAAAGTCAATTAGATCAACAAGTAATTATTACGATTGCAAGAGAATATGGATCAGGAGGAAGATATATTGGAAGATTAATTGCGGATCAATTGGGAATTAAATTTTATGATAAGGATTTGATTGATGCAGTAGCAAAGGAAACAGGACTATCAGAAGAATATATTGAAAAGCAGGAAGAAAAAAGAGAAAGTTTAGCCGGATTTAACAATAATTATCAGTTGGGATTAAATCATGCAGATGAATTGTTTTTGAAGGAAGCAGAAGTGATCAGAAGAATTGCAGAAGAAGAATCGTGTGTTATGATTGGAAGATGTGCAGACTTTATTTTACAAGAAAAAGAAAATGTAATAAAAGTTTTTGTATATAGTAATAAAAAGGATAAAATAAAAAGAGCAACTGAAATTTATGGAATAGAGGCAGGAAAAGCAGAAAAAGAAATAAAAAGAATGGATAAATTAAGGGCAAATCATTACAAACATTATACAGAAAAAGAATGGGGAAATCCTAGCAATTATGATATTTGTATTAATAGTGATACATTAGGCGTGGAAAAATCAGCTGAAATAGTTTGTAAAATGGTAAAAGATAAGACTGCTTTCATAATGAAATAGAAGAAAAGTAGGAAACTCAAAATAGGAAAGAATTATTTCCTATTTTGAGTTTATTTTTTCTATTAGAAGATTGACAATACATGACTTTTTATGTATGATGAAGTGGAGAATAAAAAGAAAAATTTAGGCAAAACTAAAGAAAAATAAGGAGGAGAAAATGAAGAAACAAAAGGAAATAGGAATCACACTAATAGCATTAGTCATTACGATTATTGTGTTATTGATTTTAGCAGGAGTAAGTATTACTGTATTAACGGGAGAAGATGGAATCTTAGCCAAAGCAAAACTGGCAAAAGAGAGAAGCGAACAAGCAGAACAAGAAGAAAATGATATTTTAAAACAATATGAAGAATTATTGGGAACGTATGGAAAAGAATTACCAGAAAATACAATAGACACAGAAGCAGGAACCATTGTAAAAATGCCAAATGGATGGTATACCACAACGCCAAATGAAGTAGAGACAAAAGAAGGAAATGTAGTAATACCAAGTAAAAAAATTGCAAATGTATATGCTACGTCAGATGGAAAAGGAAATACGATCCCTGTGCCATATGGATTTTATTATGTGGGAGGAACCTTAATATCAGGGGTAGTCATATCAGACAATCAAAGTGATAAAAACAAATATAAAGGAATGGAAGATGTGCCAGCAGGAGTAGTTTATAACTCTGATGGAACAGTTAATAAGGAGCAATGTGAGCTACAAGGAAATCAATTTGTATGGATTCCATGTAGTAAAAGTGATTATGCAAAAATTGATTTTGGGGATAGTTATAAAAATGCAAATTCAGGATGGGATCATTTCACCAATCCAGCAGAATATGGTCAAATTAAAAAGTATGGAGGATTTTATGTTGGAAGATATGAAGCAGGGACGAGTGAAATTATCTTAGCCAATCATGTGAAATTTGAAAATGCTTCTACGGGAATGACAGTGAATGGATGGGATTGGCAGAATAAAGACTTTGCATCTAATAAAGTAGAAAGTGGAAAGATTACAAGTAAAGCAGGAGAAATCCCATATTATCATGCGGATTTTACAACAGCAATGGAGATGAGCAAAAATATGTATGATACAGAGTATGTAATAAGTGGATTGATAACAGGAACCATGTGGGATAGGATGATGAATTTTATAACAACAGATCAAAGTAGTTATTCTGATTTAAAAAGTACCTCGTGGGGAAATTATAATAATAATACAACAGTAACATATATTGCAGGACAGGGAAGGTATTTACCATTCGATTTGAACAACGGATCCATTACCACAAGGGCAACAGTAGCAGATGCTAGTTATCATTCAGGGATTCGAACAACAGCAAGTAGTGAGGGAGTCAAAAAGAAAAATTTGTATGATATGGCAGGAAATCTATGGGAATGGACAGTGGAAAGTGCATATATTAGTACTACTAATCCAGTAGATACCATGCAAAATCTTCGTGGTGGTAGCCTCATTCACAATTATTCAGAACGCCCAGTATGTTATCGTGGATGTGATAATGCTTTTAATGGTAGCACACACTATGGTTTTCGTCCAGCTCTTTTTATGATGTAGTGAAAAACAAGAGATTTAGCAATAAAATATTGACATAATTTACGCGTGATTAGTACAATGATTTAAAAAAGACAAAGGAGAAGAGAATGAAAAACAAAGGAATTACCTTAATTGCATTGGTCATTACGATTATAATTTTATTGATTTTAACAGGAGTAAGTATTGCCGTATTAACAGGAGAAGATGGAATATTAGCCAAAGCAAAACTAGCCAAAGAAAGAAGTGAACAAACAGAACAAGAAGAAAATGAAATTTTAAAACAGTATGAAGAATTATTAGGAACGTATGGAAAGGAATTACCAGAAAATACAACAGACACAGAAGCAGGAACCATTGTAAAAATGCCAAATGGGTGGTATACCACAACGCCAAATGAAGTAGAGACAAAAGAAGGAAATGTAGTAATACCAAGTAAAAAAATTGCAAATGTATATGCTACGTCAGATGGAAAAGGAAATACGATCCCTGTGCCATATGGATTTTATTATGTGGGAGGAACCTTAGTATCAGGGGTGGTAATATCAGACAATCAAAGTGATAAAAACAAATATAAAGGAATGGAAGATGTGCCAACAGGAGTAGCTTATAACTCTGATGGAACAGTTAATAAGGAGAAATGTGAGTTACAAGGAAATCAATTTGTATGGATCCCATGCAATGAAAAGGATTATACTAAAATTGATTTTGGGGATAGTTATAAAAATGCAAATTCAAGTTGGGATCATTCCACTAACATATTGGAAAAAGTTCAGATCAAAAAATATGGAGGATTCTATGTTGGAAGATATGAAGCAGGAACAAGTGACATTACATTATCTGGTAATGTGAAATTTGAAAATACATCAATAGCAACAACGAATTCATATGGTTGGGGGCAAAATGGAGATTTTGTTTCAAGTAAAGTGATAAGTGGAAAGATCACAAGTAAGGCAGGAGAAATTCCATATTACCATGCTGATTGTACAACAGCAATAGAAATGTCTGAAAAAATGTATCAAACAGAGTATGTACAAAGTGGATTGATCACAGGAACGATGTGGGATGTCATGATGAAATTTATGACAACTGATTCAACCAATTATTCTGATTTAAAAAGTACACCGTGGGGAAATTTTAAAGATAATACAACAATAGTTTATATTTCTGGACAAGGAAGATATCTTCCTGTCAATCCAAGTAATGGATCAATAACTTCTAATGCAATGGCAACAGATAGTGGTTATTATGGAATTCGAACAACAGCCAGTAGTGAGGGAGTGAAAAAGAAAAATTTATATGATTTAGCAGGAAATTTATATGAATGGACAATAGAAAGTGCTTATTTAAATACTGGTGATCAAGCAGATATTTTATTTAACCTTCGTGGACGGTGCATTTAGTAATACCTATGCCAATCGTCCAGTGTGCTTTCGTTCTGAGTGTTATGGAAATGGGGTCAATACATGTAACGGTTTCCGACCAGTGCTTTATATTATGTAATTAGTAAAAGGAAAATATATTAAAATAGAAATTCCATACCATGGAATCAAGAGAAGGAGAAACTAATGAAAAGATTAAAAAGTAGAGGAATTACACTGATTGCGTTAGTCATTACGATTATTGTATTATTGATTTTGGCAGGAGTAAGTATTGCCACTTTAACAGGAGAAGATGGGATTTTAACCAAAGCAAAAAGTGCAAAAGAACACAGTTTGCTAGAAGAAGAAAAAGAGCAGATTAAGTTAGCTTATAGTAGTGTTGTAGCGGATAAAATGGAAAAGGGAGAAAATACAACTGTTAGTGGTACAGAATTAGAACATGAATTGAAATTTATAAATATGAATGTAATCGTGGAAACGAAAGAAAATAATAAAATAGAAATATTATTTTCTAAATCAAAAAACAAATATATTGTAAATGGAGAAAATGGAGAAATAGAAGAAAATGGTAATCAACAAATGGTAATAGTAGGACAAGTAGTAGAAAAGACGATGAAAAACAATTATATGGATAAAGATGGAGATTTAGCTACCATTCCAAAAGGGTTTGCAGTTGTAGCAGGGTGTGAGGATATATCAGAAGGATTAGTTATTTCAGATGATCCAAGCGATACAGAAGTGGATTTTGAGAATCGAATTGCAAAAGGAAATCAATTTGTATGGGTTCCAATTTTAGATATAAATGATTTTAAAACAATAGGAGGATACTATGGAGGAAATCAGCAGGAGCCAGATGATGAACCATATTCTACTAATGAATATACAACAGAAGAAATAGAATATAGGGAAATGAAACAGAGTGTGGGAATTTATCATGGATTTTATATAGGAAGATATGAAACGGGAAAGGATAATAATGGAAATGCTATTATAAAAAAAGGTGTGACTGTTGATTATAATGTAAAATGGGGAAACAGTATGACAGATTTAACAGGAGGAATTGTAGAAAAATCTAGAAATTTTATAAAAGATAAAGACATAGGAGGAATAACAACTTTATGTTATGGAGTACAATATGATAATACTTTACGATTCATTGATCCAAACTATAATCAATTTTCTAAAGATAGTAGGAAGCAAGGATGGTACAGTGATAATTATAATAGTGTAGCAACAGGAAATACAGAAACAAACCCTAGTAGAGTAGCAGGAAAGGATTTAATTTACAAAGATAATCCAACATTAATTGCCAATAAACAAAAAAATATTTATGATTTGGCTGGAAATGTGTATGAGTGGACAATGGAAACCAATAAAGCGTCCAATAAGAGAGTTTATCGTGGAGGAGCTTATAATAATGAAGGAGACAGAATTCCATCTTCTGCTAGAGATAGCTCTTATGATCTAACAGGTAGTCATATTCGAGGGGATGATGTTGGATTTCGTATTTGTTTGTATATCAAAGCAGAAGAATGAAGTAGAAAAATGATTTAAGAAATTTTATAAATGCTAAAAAGTTATTGACATAATTTATAAGTGATTAGTACAATGATTTAAAAAAGACAAAGGAGAAGATGGGATTTTAACCAAAGCAAAGGTAGCTTCCGTGATAGCCACAATGGACATCCAGTGTGTTTTCGTGTTTGCAGTTACACATTTGATACCCACACATACCGTGGTTTTCGTCCTGCACTTTTTTTCTAATAGAAAGAAAAGAGGAATCAATAAAAGAAAGAAAAAGATGAAATAATTGTAATGAATTTGTAATATAAATGAAATAAAAACAAATATCCTTGAAGGAGTAAGGTTAGAAAAATCTCACTCCTATTTTGTTGCAATTGCAACAAAAAGTTTTGCTTTTTATGATATAATTTCGATATCAAAAAGAAAAACGAAAGGGGAAAAAATTAAATGAAAATTATAAAAAGAGATGGAACAATAGTCGATTATAATCCAGAAAAAATAAGCATTGCCATTCAAAAAGCAAATGAAGAAGTAACAGGGAGAGACAGAATTTCAAAAGAACAAATAAAGGAAATTATAAAGTATATTGAAGAACTGAATAAACCAAGAATTTTAGTAGAAGATATTCAAGATATTATTGAACAAAAATTGATGGAAATAGGAAAATATGCATTAGCTAAAAAATATATTACCTATCGTTATACAAGAGAATTGGTTCGAAAAGCCAATACTACAGATCAATCCATTAAAGAATTAATTGAAGGAGAAAGTGAATACTGGAACAATGAAAATTCCAATAAAAATGCAAAAGTGGTAACCACACAAAGAGATTACTTAGCAGGAATTACCAGTACCGATATTACAAGAAGATTTTTATTATCAGAAGATATTGTAAAAGCACATGATGAAGGAATCATTCATTTCCATGATGCTGACTATTTTGCACAAAATGCTTTGCACAATTGTGAATTGATCAACTTAGAAGATATGTTACAAAATGGAACCATTATCAATGGTGTTATGATAGAAAAACCACATCGATTTGCTACGGCAGCCACGATAGCAACACAAATTATTTTAGCAGTAACGAGTTCTAGTTATGGAGGGGCTACTATAACCTTAAGTCATTTAGCACCATTTGTTAGATATAGTTTTGAAAAATATGTCAAGAGATATAAGGAAAGAGGATTGGATGAAAAAACTTGCAAAGAATATGCGGAATTAGACACAAAAAAGGAAATTGCTGATGGAGTGCAAACTTTTAATTATCAAGTGAATTCTATGACCAATACCAATGGACAAGCGCCTTTCTTATCTGTTTGCATGTATTTAGGAGAAACAGAAGAATATAAAAAAGAATTAGCCATGATTATTGAAGAATTTTTAAACCAAAGAATGTTAGGATTTAAAAATGAAAAAGGGGTTTATATTACACCAGCTTTTCCAAAACTTCTTTATGTACTAGAAGAAGATAACATCAAAGAAGGAAGTAAATATTGGTATTTAACGGAACTTGCTGCTAAATGTACTGCTAAAAGAATGGTACCAGATTATATTTCAGAAAAGAAAATGAAAGAATTGAAAAAAGATAAATATGGAAATGGAAATTGTTATCCTTGTATGGGATGCCGTTCTTTCTTAACACCATGGACAACCGAAGGAAATCCTTCTAAAGCAAAGAATTATAAAGAAGGAGAATCAAAATATTATGGTAGATTTAACCAAGGTGTGGTAACCATTAATTTAGTAGACATTGCTTTATCTTCTGACAAAGATGAAGAATTATTCTGGAAAATTTATGAGGAAAGATTAGAATTATGTCATAAGGCATTACAAGCAAGACATGAAAGATTAAGTAAAGCAACCAGTGACATTGCACCAATTTTATGGCAACATGGAGCTTTAGCTAGATTGGAAAAAGGGGAAAGTATTCATAAATTATTACATGATGGATATTCAACGATTTCATTAGGATATGCAGGGTTATATGAATGTGTAAAATATATGACAGGACGTAGTCATACAGACAATGGAAAAGGGAAAGAATTTGCTTTGAAAGTAATGCAAAAAATGAATGACAAATGTAAACAATGGAAAGAAGCAGAAAACATGGATTATAGTGTTTATGGAACACCAATTGAATCGACAACTTATAAATTTGCAAAATGCTTAAAAAATAGATTTGGTGTTGTAGAAGGAATAACAGATAAAGATTATATTACGAATTCATATCATGTACCAGTATTTGAAGAAATTGATGCCTTTTCTAAATTAAAATTGGAAAGTGAATTCCAACAATTGAGTCCAGGAGGAGCCATTTCTTATATTGAAACTCCTAATTTACAAAATAATATAGAAGCGGTTTTAGAAGTGATTCAATTCATTTATGATAATATCATGTATGCAGAATTAAATACAAAATCTGACTATTGCCAAGAATGTGGTTATGAAGGAGAAATTTTAATTGATGATAATTTAGAATGGTATTGTCCAAATTGTGGAAACCGAAATCATGATACTTTAAATGTAGCAAGAAGAACTTGTGGTTATATTGGTAGCAATTTTTGGAATAAAGGAAGAACACAAGAAATAAAAGAAAGAGTGCTTCACATTGACAATAAAGATGATTAAAGGAAAAAGAATTGCGATTTGTCTATATTATTTATGAATAAGGACAAATAACAATTCTTTTCTAAGATTTTGAAAGAAAAGAGGAAAAGAAAAATGAGATATAATAAGATTAGAAAAATGGATATTTCGAATGGTCCAGGTGTTAGAGTATCGATCTTTATGCAAGGATGTAATTTTCATTGTAAAGAATGTTTTAATCCAGAAACACATGATTTTGAAGGAGGAAAAGAATTTACAGAGGAAACCATCCAAAGAGTGTTAGAATTAGGAGAAAATGAAAATATAAAAGGATTGTCTATATTGGGTGGAGAACCAATGCATCCTAAAAATATAGAAGGAACTACCAAACTAGCAAAAGCTTTTAAAGAAAAATTTCCAGACAAAACAATATGGTCATGGACAGGATTTTTGTTTGATCGTGATTTAAGAGAAAAAGAAGTATTGAAATATCTTGATGTTTTAGTAGATGGACAATTTGTAGAAGAATTAAAAAATCCTAAATTAAAATATTGTGGATCTTCCAATCAAAGAGTGATTGATGTACCAAAAAGTTTAAAAGAAAATAAAATCATATTATTCCAATAAAGAAAAATAGAAATGCAGTGTGTTTTGAAAAGAACATGCTGTTTTTTGTAATAAAAATGTAATAATCTAATAATATATAAACATATTGACATAATTTGTGAAAGATCGATAAAATAAAAAAAATATACAAAGGAAGGGGATTTTTGTGAAAAAAGAGGAAAGAAAAGGAATTACATTGATTGCTTTAGTGATAACCATTATTATATTGTTAATTTTGGCAGGAGTAGGGATTAGTACTATAATGGGAGAAGGAGGTATTTTAAATAAGGCAACAAAAGCAGGAAAACAAACGGATGAAGCACGGAGTAGAGGAACAATTAAAAGTTGCTATTTTAGCATTAAAAATGGAATATTATGAGAAGCAAAATGGGGAAAGTTTTCGTGATTTTCTTTTTCGCAATGAAGAAAATTTAAAAAAAGAATTAGGGGATAGGGAAGTTTTATTCAATAAAGAAGCGAATACAATAACCATAAATGGAATTCAGTTTTCAGTGGATGAAAATGGAAATATTACCAAAATAGATGGAATTTCGTTAAGTAATACAAGAATAAAATTAAATAAATTTGAAGATGATGAAGAACCACCAAAAGCAGACTTATTTGCAACACTAGTAACAATTACTGGAGATATTAGATGGAAAAGTAGTGACGAAGAAGTTGTAAAAATTAGTGGAAGTGGAAATAAAGTAACGATAACAGGGTTAAAAGATGGAGTGGCAACTGTAACAGCAAGTTGTCAGGGAGAAGAAGCAAGTTGTGAAGTAATAGTAAGAACAGTAGAAATATCAACAACATTAACTTTAACGCCAGAAAATATTATTATTGGAAAACAAGAAATAACTGAATTAATGGCAGAACAAAATGGAACAGAGGAGATAGAATGGGAAACTTCAGATAATAGAATTGCAATAGTAGAAGGAACAGGAGAAAATGGGGAAATAGGAAAAATAACAGGAATGGAAGCAGGAAAGGTAACCATTACAGCAAGAACACAAAATCAAACAGCAACTTCTAAAGTGATAGTAGCTATTACAGCAGAATCGCTATTAAAGGGAATAGAAGAAATTACAACAGGAGGAATAAAAAAAATTCTTGTTAACGGAACAACAGATCAAGAAATAACAGAAGCAACCCAATATAAGAAAGAGATTTATGATGTGAATGTTGTGTTAATTGATGGTGGATTAGAATTAGGAACAAATGGAGTCGTAAAAGTAAATGGGGTAGAGAAGGCAATTAGTGAAATACAAGATTTATCGGTAAGTAGTGATGGAAAAACATACTCAGTAGGAAATACAAAAGATATAGGAACAGCGAATGCCTATGCTTCCAATACAGTGGTATTAAAAGTAAAAGGGAATTTAGAGATACAAGATGAAGTGACTTTAACTGCTATTACAGGAGCCTATGGAGGTCCAAAAGGTTTAATTGTCTATTGTGAAGAATCAGTAACAAATAATGGAACGATTAATATGACAGCAAGAGGAGCAAAAGCACTAGGACAGAATGTCTACTTATGGAAGAATGCAAATGGAACTTTTGAATATGTTCCAACACAAGGTGGAGCAGGAGGAAATTCGGTTTCTTGTAATAGTTGGAGTGACAAGGAAGGAATCGGAGGAAATAAGGCTCCTATTCGAGGAACAGGAGGAGGAGGATCTGGATCATGTATGTCACAAGGGGGAGAACCAACTACCTCAGGAACTGGTTCAGCTGGAACATCATTTTCAGGGGGGACAGGAGGAGGATCAGTTTTATATAATAGGGGAACTGGAGGAAATCGGAGGAGCTAATGGAGGAGCTCGGAGGAATACCTGGAGGAAATACTAATACAATTGAACATTATCGTACTCAAGCTCGGAATAGGAAATCCAAGTGGTGGAACAGGAGGACTTTTGGTAATCTGTGTTAAAGATATCAAAGGAAAAGGAAAGATATTAAATGAGGGAACATCAGCATCTACTATTTCTAATGTAATTAATTTCAATGGATCTTCTAAAACTTATTCGGGAGGTTCATCAGGAGGAGGTTCTACCAATATATTCTATTTGTCAGAAGCAAATTTAAATGAAATGACATTATCTGTAAAAGGAGGAGTCTCTGCTGGAACCAGACCAGGAGGGAATGGTGGAGAAGGAAGCATAACATCATTAAAGATTGATAAGTAAGAAAAAATTAATTTGCATTAGATATATTAGACAATAACTAAGAAATGGATTCTACAAGAAACAGGATTCATTTCTTTTTTTATTAGAGATACTTGGAGTGTATTACAGAAAAAATGAAAATTAGTTTTAAACTATTTAGATTTTTTTCTAAATAGTTATTGACAAACAAAAATAAAAAGAGTATAATCTATTTAGAAATATTTCTAAATACTAAAACAAGGAAGTGATAAATGTGGGAATGTCAGAAACATTAAAAGCAATAGCAGATCCAGTAAGGAGAGACATCTTAGAAATGTTAAAATTAGAAAAAAAATCAGCAGGAGAAATTGCAGAAAAATTTCATTTAACAGGAGCAACTGTATCTTATCATTTGTCGCAATTAAAAAAGGCAGATTTAATTACAGAAAATAAATACAAGAATTTTATTTATTATGAATTAAATACCTCTGTTTTTGAAGATGTATTAACATGGATTTATCAGCTAGGAGGGAAAAACAAAGATTCATAAAAAGAAAGGAAAGGATGAGAAATGAAACATATTAATTGGAAAATTTTAATCATAACCACAATTGTTTGTTTCGTGCCAATTATTTTAGGAATGGTATTTTATAAACAACTACCAGAACAAATGCCTGTACACTTTAATATAAACAATGAAGCAGATGCCTATGCGTCAAAGAATTTTGCATTGTTTGGAATACCACTTTTATTAACTGTATTACAAATTTCTTGTTGCATTTTGAGTGATTGGAAGGAAAACCAGGAGATGCACAAAATGAAACTTATCAAAATCATAAAATGGTTTATTCCTATTTTAAGTATAGTAGTTTCTATTATTATGATTGAAGTTCCGTTGGGAAGCACAGTAGATGTTAGAAAAAGTATAAGCTTTGTCATTGGTATTTTGTTTGTTTTAACAGGAAATTATTTACCAAAAATGAGTTATGAAATAGCAAAAGGAAAAATATATCCCATTCCAAAAAATGAAAAGATGTATCGAAAAATGACTAGAATGTTGGGAAGAACTTATGTGGTAGGAGGAATATTGATTTTATTTAGTATTTTATTCGAACCTATTTTCACAGTCATTGCCATTGGACTTTTAGTAGCAAGTACTTTGATAGAAAGTGTATATTATCTGATAAAAAAATAAAGAAAAGAGAAAAGCAAGGAAAAGTACTTGCTTTTTTCATGTCTTTTACAAAAATAAGAAAAAAGTATTGACAAGTGTTATATACTGTTATATACTGTTATACGATTAAGAGGTGAGAAAGTGAATTTTATTATAAGCAATAGCAGTGAAGTGCCGATTTATGAACAGATAAAAAAGGAAATCAAAAAATCGATTCAAACAAACGAATTAAAAGAAAATAGCATGTTGCCATCCATTCGAAGCTTGGCAAAAGATTTACGTATCAGTATTTTAACCGTAAAAAAAGCTTATGATGAATTAGAACAAGAAGGTTATTTAAAAACGGTACAAGGAAAAGGTAGCTTTGTCATTCCAAGAAATCAAGAACTAGTGAAAGAAGAACAAATTCGAATTATTGAAGAACGATTAGGAGAAAGTATACAGATTGCAAAAAGAATGGAAATAGGGAAAGAAGAATTAATGGATTTGCTAAATTATTTGTATGAAAGTTAGGAGGAAAAAGAAGAATGGAAAACATATTAGAAATTAAAAATTTAAGTAAGAAATATGAAGGTTTTTCTTTAAAAGGGATTAACTTAGAATTGCCAAAAGGAACGATTATGGGATTAATCGGAGAAAACGGAGCAGGAAAGTCAACAACCATAAAGCTAATTTTAAATATTATTCAAAAAGAAGAGGGCGAAATAAGAATATTTGGCTTAGATTATCAAAACCAAGAAAAAAAGATAAAAGAAGAAATAGGTGTTGTTTTAGATGATAGCTTTTTATCAGAATATTTAAATGCAAGAGATATTCATAAAATTATGAAAAACTTTTATAAAAATTGGGATGAAACCATGTTTTTTCATGTACTTGAAAAATTCAAACTTCCTCTTGATAAAATGATAAAAGAATTTTCGAGTGGAATGAAAATGAAACTAAAAATCGCGACTGCTATTTCCCATCATCCTAAATTACTAATATTAGATGAACCAACCTCTGGATTAGATCCAGTGGCAAGAAATGAGATATTAGATATTTTTCAAGAATTTATTCAGGAAGAGGAAAATTCTATTTTAGTATCGAGCCATATTACTTCTGATTTAGAGTATATTGCTGATTATATTACCTTTATGAAGGAAGGGGAGATTGTTTTTACCAAAACAAGAGATGACTTACTAGAAAATTACGGGATTGTAAAATGTTCAGAAGAAGACTTTACAAGAATTGATAAGACAGATTTTATAAAATATAAGAAAAATCGATATGAATATGAAGTGTTAATTGAGAATAAGACAAAATTTAAGAAAAAATATGAGATTGCTATCATAGAAAAACCTACGATCGAAAATATTATGCTAATTTATAGTAAGGGGGAAAAATAAGATGAAAATGATAAAAGGACTTATGATAAAAGATTTACTACAATTAAAAAGTTATAAAAGAACGCTGTTGGTATTTATTTTGGTTTTTGTAGCAACAAGTCTTACACAGGAAAAAACAAAAGATCTTCTTGTTGTGATGATGACATTAGGGTTTGGTATGTTTAGTATTGCTACTTTTAGTTATGATGAAATGGCAAAAGCAGATCGATATATTTTGACATTTCCACTTACCAAAAAAGAAGTAGTAAAAGCGAAATATAGCCTAGTAATCACAAGTACAATAGTAGGATCTATCATCGGAATGATAATAAATATCATATTATCTTTATCTTTGCAAAAAGAAATGCCAAATTTATTAGAATTAGTCAGCCTAGCAATGGGGGCAATATTTGGCATTGGAATAGTAGAAGCAATCCAAATACCATTTATTTATAAATATGGAGCAGAAAAAGGAAGAATCCAAATTTTTATTGCCATAGCAATAATTGCATTTGTATTAGGAGGAATCATTTGGATAGGAGAAAAGTATGGGATCAATTGGATGGGAAATTCTATGGTAGAAATGTTTTCTAAAATATTGCCAATCATTCTAATAGCCAGCATTGCAATAATTTATTTCATTTCGTATAAAATATCTTGTAAAATTTATAAGAGAAAAGAAGTATAAGAGAGGTTTTAAAATGGATAAAAACATGATATAATAGCAATAGAAGGAGAGGAACATGAAAAAAATATATATTGTGTTAACCCATACAGGAACCAATTTATCCAAATTAATAAAAAGTTATACCAAAGATGAATTTTCTCATGTATCTATTTCTTTAGATTTGGAATTAGAGGAAATGTATAGTTTTGGAAGGTTACATCCTTATAATCCTATTTGGGCAGGATTTGTACATGAATCTATTCAGAGTGGAACCTTTCAAAGATTTTACTTGACAAAGGCAAAAGTATACGAATTGGAAATTACAAATCAGCAATTTGAAAAAGTAGAGAATAGGATTCATCAAATGGAAAAAGAAAAAGAGCAATATAGTTTTAATATATTAGGATTATTTGCTGCTGGTTTTCGTAAAAAAATAAAAAGAAAGAAATCTTTTTATTGTGCAGAGTTTGTAAAATATGTAATGGATCAAGCTAATATTGATACAGATTTACCAGAAGTAGTAAAACCAGAGGATTTTAAAAAGATTGGAAATTTACAAGAAATTTATCAGGGATTTTTAAAAAATTATAAAAGAAAAAATAGCCATAAGAAGTAAGGAGAAGAGAAAAATATGCAAAAAATATTGATAGTAGAGGATGATCAAAAATTAAGAGATGAGTTAGAGATCTTTCTAAGAAATAATGGATATCAAGTTTGTACATTAAAGAAATTTGATCATACAGTAAAAGATATATTAGAAGAAAATCCAGATTTAATTTTATTGGACATTAATTTACCAAATGCAGATGGTGAATACATTTGCAAAGAAATTAGGAGACAATCTTCTATGCCTATTATAATGATAACGAGTAGAGAGAATGAATTAGATGAGTTATTGAGCATTAATTATGGAGCAGATCATTATATCACAAAACCTTTCAATCTTCAAATTTTGCTTGCGAAAATGGCTTCTGTACTAAGAAGAAGTAATCGAGAAATAAAACAACAAGAGAAAATAGATTGTAAAGAATTTGTCTTAAATTGTAACAAAAATATCATTCAAAAAGGAAACAAAGAAATTGAATTAACAAAAAATGAATTTAGAATTCTAAAGTATTTAGTAGAACATCGAGAAAAAATTGTAGTAAGAGAAGAAATTATGGAATATTTGTGGGATAGTGAAAGTTTTATTGATGATAATACATTAACTGTAAATATGACGCGATTGAGAAACAAATTGGAGGAGTTAGATTTAAAAGAACTTTTGGAAACAAAAAGAGGACAAGGATATATGTTGAAATAGAAAGAGGGACAGAAAATGTCAATAAAAAGTTTTTTAAAAGATAAATTATTAACCATTAGTTTATTGTTATTAGGAATCATCACAATTGAAATATTTTTAATCATTTATCCAGTGGGAAATTTTATTAGAATTTATATTCCAACGATCCTTTTTGGCGCTTATTTTTTGAGTATAGGAGTGGAATATATTAAGAAAAGGAATTTTTATCAAAGAGTTTTGTATTTATTAAATGAATTAGAAGAAAAATATTTAGTAACAGAATTAATAAAAAGTCCGAGTTTCATAGAAGGTAAAATCATGAAAGAGATTCTAGAACAAACCCATAAATCTATGTTAGAAAATGTGAATCAATATAAATATAAAACAGAAGATTACAAAGAATATATAGAACTATGGATCCATGAAATTAAATTACCATTAGCGACAAGTAAATTAATGATAGAAAATAATAAAAATGTTGTTACCAAAAGGATAGATGAGGAATTAGATAAAGTGGAAGACTATATTGAACAAGCCTTATTTTATGCTAGAAGTAATACCGTTGAAAAAGATTATTATATTAAGAAAAGTAGATTAAAAGATATGGTAAATGACTGCATTAAGAAGAACAAAAATCTATTAATTCAGGAAAAGATAAAAATGAACTTGCATGATTTAGAAGTTACTGTAAACACAGATAGTAAATGGTTTGCTTTCATTTTAAATCAGTTAATTCAAAATAGTATAAAATACAGAAAACAAGAAGGGAAAGCAGAAATTGAAATTTATGCAAAATCAGGAAAAGAAAATATTATTTTATATATTCAAGATAATGGAATCGGAATTAAAAAGGGTGAAATTACAAGGGTTTTTGAAAAAGGATTTACTGGTACAAATGGAAGATTACTTCATAAAAAATCCACAGGAATAGGATTATACTTATATAAGAAATTGTGTAATAAACTGGGAATTGCAATCGAATTGAATTCAATACAAGGAGAAGGAACAGAAATAAGAATAGTATTTCCACAAAATAGTTATATCGACCTAAATGGCTAATCTGGAACAGGCACCTCGTATCCATTTTTGGCTAAATTGGGACAGTCGTACTCTAGCCAAGAAAATAAAATTATGGAGTAAGATAGAAGCTTACTCCATTTCATGTATAGATAAAAACTTACGAAAATGTAAGGTAAATGTAAGAAAAATCGATGTTACTTTAGGAAAAAAAGTTGTATACTAAAATAAAGAATGGCTAAAGTGTGCCTGTTCCAGATTAGCCATAGAGAGGAAGGAGTATTTAGTTATGGAAAGGATATTGGAGGTTAAAAATATTGAGAAGTATTATGGAACAAAAACAAATTTGAGTAAAGCGATTGATAATATTAGTTTTGAAGCGGATAAGGGAGAGTTTGTAGGGATTATGGGAGCATCGGGAAGTGGAAAAACGACTCTTTTAAATTGTATTTCAACAATTGATCGAGTAACGGCTGGACATATTGTTATAAATGGAAAAGATATTACTAGATTGAAGGGAAATCAACTGAATCAGTTTAGAAGAGAGGAATTAGGTTTTATTTTTCAGGATTTTAATTTATTAGATACTTTGACGGCTTATGAAAATATAGCATTGGCTCTTACGATTCAAAAAGTAAAGGCAAAAGAAATTGATAGAAGGGTAAGAGAAGTTGCCGAAAAATTAGGAATTCAAGAAATTTTGAAAAAATATCCATATCAAGTATCAGGCGGACAAAAACAAAGAATTGCATCAGCAAGAGCGATTATTACAAATCCTAAATTGATTTTAGCAGATGAGCCAACAGGAGCATTGGATTCAAAATCAGCTAGACAATTATTAGAAAATTTTGAATATTTAAATCAAAAAATGGAAGCAACGATCTTAATGGTTACCCATGATGCTTTTACCGCTTCTTATGCCAGTCGAATTTTATTCATTAAAGATGGAAAAATCTTTAATGAATTGATAAAAGGAAATGATACGAGAAAACAATTTTTTGAAAAAATTATAGAGGTACAAACACTTCTTGGAGGTGATTTAAACGATGTTATTTAAATTATCTTTTGAAAATATGAAAAAAAGCTTTAAAGATTATACGATTTATTTTTTAACACTTGTATTAGGAGTAGCGATTTTCTATATGTTTAATTCCCTTGATAGTCAACAAGCTATGTTACAAGTGTCACAATCACAAAAAGAAATTATAAAATTAATGATAGATATGCTTGGATTGGTATCTGTGTTTGTTGCAGTTATATTGGGATTATTAATTGTTTATGCCAATCATTTTCTGATTAACCGAAGAAAAAGAGAATTTGGAATTTATATGACATTAGGAATGGGAAAAAGACAAATATCTAAAATTATATTAATGGAAACCGTATTTGTTGGAATCATTTCACTGATAATAGGAATTGTAGTTGGTATATTTGCTTCACAATTTATGTCAATTCTAGTAGCCAAAATGTTTGAAGCGAATATGAGTGAATTCCAATTTGTATTTTCGAAAGATGCGTGTATGAAAACTTGTATTTATTTTGCAGTGATGTATTTATTGGTTATGGCTTTCAATACATTTGCCGTTTCCAAATATAAACTAATCAATTTATTAAATGCAGAAAAGAAAAATGAAAAAGTAAAAATGAAAAATTCATTTCTTTGTATTTTAGTATTTTTAGGGGCAACGGTAATGTTAGGATATGCTTATTGGAAAGTGACAGCAGATGTCAATAGCCTAAATACAGCAGACAAACTATTACCACCCATTCTTATGGGAATTGTTAGTACAATCTTAATCTTTTGGTCCTTATCAGGTTTAATCTTGCAAGTGATTCGAAAAATGAAGAAGGTATATTTAAAAGATACCAATATGTTTATATTGAGACAGATCAATAACAAAATTAATACCATGGTAGTAAGTATGAGCGTCATTTGTTTGATGTTATTTATGACAATATCGATTCTTTCTTCTAGTTTAGCCTTACGAAATACCATGCAAGGAGAATTGATTGAGATGACACCAGTTGATCTAAATTTATATAAAACAGCAAATTTGCCAGAAAGCTATAAAAAATATGGTGTAGAAAGAAAAACAACAAAAGAACAAAGAGAGGATTCAAGAATACCAATTTTAGATACTTTGAAAAACAATGGATTAGAGATGGAAGTATTAAAAGATATAGTCGAGATACCAATCTATGCAACAAATGAATTGACTTGGAAAGAATTCTATGGAGAGAAATACGAAGAAATAAAAAAAGCATTTCCTAACATAATATATGATACAGCAGAAGAAATTATAAAAGTATCAGATTATAATCGAATAGCAAGATTATATAGAATCGAGCAGTATGAATTAAAAGAAGATGAATATATGGTTCTTTGTAATTTTAAAAGTCAAGCTGAATTAAGAAATGAAGTATTAAAAAAGGAAGATCATCTCTTAACAATTGCGGGAAAGCGATACCGATCAAAATACAAAGAATGTAAAGATGGATTTATCGAAATGTCAACCAGTCGTACCAATTTAGGAATTATATTAGTTCCAGATAATTGTCCTTTATCAGAAGAAGGAAAAGAAAAATATTTTTTAGCAGCTAATTTTAATGCAACAACAGAAGAAGAAAAGGAAAAAATAAATGCAATATTTTCAAGTGGTGATTCTGGATTGATCCAAAGTTTGTCCCATAATGGACTTGAGATTGATGGAGCAACTAGAATAAGTATTATGGAAGCAAGTATAGGATTAGCAACCATTATAACATTTATTGCAATTTATTTAGGAGTCATCTTCTTAATCGCAAGTTCTGCTATCTTAGCTTTAAAGCAACTGACAGATAGTTCTGACAATCAACAAAGATATAGCATTTTAAGAAAAATTGGTTGTGATGAGAAAATGATAAATAAAGCATTGTTTCGACAAATTGGATTGTTTTTCGGAATTCCATTAGTATTAGCTATTATCCATTCTATATTTGGAATCCAATTTGCTCTAAAAATTATGTCAGGAATTGCAAGTGAGGAAGAATTATTTCCATCAGCTATTGCTACAGTAATCATCATTGGATGTATTTATGGAATGTATTTCTTAGCTACTTATTTTGGTAGTAAAAACATTATAAAAGAAGATTAAAGAAAAAAAGGAAAGGGATAAAATGGAAGATATAAAAGAAAAAATACCAATAATCGTAATTGGAATTTTAGCCATTGCCATTTTAGGAGTTGCTTTTTATTTAATGGAAAACTATGAAGCAACTTATTATACGAAAATTGATAATACAAAAATACAAGCTATTTCATCTACCGATGAAATGAAATATCAATATACATTGGATTGTTATGATGACAAAGGAAAGAAAAAAGAATTAAGTTTTAAAACAAGTCGAGAATTAAAGGAAAATTCTTATTTACAATTAGAAGTAAGAATAATAGGAGTACATCGATGGAAGGAAGTACAAGAAGAGGAACTCCCAGAAAAAGTGAAGGAAAATTATATGAAATAGTACCACAGAAAGTAAGATGGTTTTATGAAAAGTGTGAAAAAAGTAATTTTTGTTGTGATATTGGTCTCTCTTAGCATAGGATTATTGATAATAGGAAATGGGTATGATAACTATCAAGAAGCATTAAAAAACATGCCTTTAGAAAAAAAGATAGAAGAAATTGAGAAAAAGCCAAATTATGCGAAATTAAATGAAGTGCCACAAACCTATTTGAATGCGGTAATAGCAGTAGAAGATCATCGATATTATGAACATAAGGGAATTGATTTAATTGCGATTGGAAGAGCCTTATGGAATGATATCAAAGCGATGAAATTTGTCGAAGGAGGAAGTACCATCACACAACAATTAGCCAAAAATATCTATTTTACCCAAGAAAAGAAATTAACAAGAAAAATTGCTGAAATATTTATGGCTTTTAAGTTGGAAGCCAATTATAGCAAAGATAAAATATTAGAATGGTATTTGAATACGAGTTATTTTGGAGATGGGTATCAGACAATAAAAGAAGCGTGTGAAGGGTATTTTAAAAAAGAATTAAAAGAGATGACAGATTATGAATGTATTCTATTGGCGGGAATCTCAAATGCACCTTCTGTTTATTCTCCAACTGTAAATCCAGAATTGGCGAAAAAACGACAAAAACAAGTAATGGACAAAATGATAGAATATGGATATTTAACAGAAAAAGAAGCAAGGGAAATAAGAGAACAGCAATAAAATAAAAACTACCGAATTGGAAATCAAAAGAAAAGATCCAATTTAGGTAGTTTTTTTATTAAATTCCATTAGTTATTACTAGTATATTTTTGTTTGGCAGAATCGATTTTTGTTTGTTCTGCATTTTCCATTTTGTACCAACCTCTCTCAGCCATTAAGTTGTAAAGCTTATTTTGAATGTCTAAAGATTCATTTAATGCTTCTTTAAAAGCACAATGAACTTCTGCAGTAGAAGATTCAATTGTTCCATGAAGATATAAATCGCAAACTCCTTTTATAATAAGTAGTTCTTTTTCCATTAAATCTTTATCTTGCATAAGTGTTTCCCTCCTATAATAAATTTAAAAATTTGTTAAATAATTCTGTATGCTTTTGTTCCAATTCTGCGATATAAGTTGAAAGTACAGTATCTTGTAATTGGGAAGAAGTTGTTTTGCTACATGTTTTCATAAAATTTTCATGTCCCAAAGCATCTTCGACATATAAAAGTTCTTTGCTTGTCATATTATCACCACCTAAAATAAGTATTTCCTAAAATAGGAACATCTATGCAAAATACTATTGTAAAAATCAATCTAATTTTAATTAGATTGTATTTTTTTACCATTTTGAACTTGAAATTTTTTACAAAATAATTCAAGAGAAAATTTGGCATAATAAAATTATAAAACAAAAAAAGGAGGAAAATTTTCATGAAAAAAATAATTAGTTTTTTGATGATTGCAATTCTATTAAGTATGATAATTTTTACTGGAAAAAGTTATGCAGCAGCTTTGGATACAATTGCTATCAAAACAGACAAAACTACTGTTAGACCAGGAGAAACCGTAACATTAACAATAGAATTTGGACAAGAATTAGGAGCTTATACCTTTGATATTGCTTACGATGAGAATATTTTTGATTATGTTTCAGTAGAAGGTGGAAAAGAAAATAATACAAATGGCAAAGTAAAAGTAGTCTATCCAGATGTTTTAGGAGCAGGAGCAAGAAACTTTATGACAGTAACTTTTCGTGCAAAAGGAGATATCACTACTTCTAATCCAACAGAATTTTTAGTAACAGCAGAAGGACTTGCTAATGCTGATGCTTCCGTTCAATTTGATGACATTACAACACCAATTGTAAAAAATGTAACAGTAGAACCTGAATATGTAGATTATACATTAAAATTAGAACATACAGGAGAAATTGTGAAAGAAGAAGAAAAACCCATGACACTTGTTTATTCTTCTCCTATGGGACGTTATTATGAACATGCTAGATTAATAGCAGAAGCTACAACACCTTCTGGGGCAACTGTACAGCTGTTAGCGAATGATCAAGCCAATTTAGAACATGATATTATTCAAAGTGGTTGGGGAGATGCACAAGGTTATAAAATAGGTGGAAAAGATGTCTTACAAACATTACAAACAAGAGCGATCTTTAGTCAACCTGGAGATTATAGTATTACCTTAAAATTAATTGATCGAGATCATTCAGATCAAGTAATTGCAGAACAAGCTTTTCAATTTACTGTATTAGAAATGTCTACACCAGTTATTCCTAATACACCAGAAACAACTGAGCCAACAGAAGAAGTAGAAGAAGTAAAACCAGAAGAAACCCCAAAAAAATTACCAAAGACAGGAAACAATTTATATGTTCCAATTGTTGTTCTTCTTATGGCATTAGTTAGTTCTTATGTTTATTTCAACAAGAAAAAGTAGAAAACATGATTTATTTTGATTCTCTATAAATTTATAACTTTCTTCGATATAAATTTATAGAGTACATACAAGAGAAGGAGAAACCAATGAAGGGAAAAGAAAATAAGAGAGAAAAAAAATTAATTAATTTTTTGCTGATAGGAATCGTTCTTTTTTTAATAATTTGGATAGGAATAGAAGAATGGCAAGAAAAAAAGATGGAAGAAAAATCACTAAAAATGCTATATTATACGCAAAATTTGAGTACTCAAGCAGAAAAAAAAGCACAAGAAATTTCTATTACAGAGGCAAAAAGCTATCCCAAAGAAAAAATCATAGAAGAATATAAAGGGTATC
This sequence comes from uncultured Clostridia bacterium, assembly GCA_949118805.1. Classification (GTDB taxonomy): domain Bacteria; phylum Bacillota; class Clostridia; order TANB77; family CAG-508; genus CAG-269. Next base: position 49,258 of record CASAUJ010000004.1, read on the forward strand.
GTGTCATGGCAAAATTAGAAATTCCGAATATTTATTTAAATACCTATGTATTAGAAGAATATTCAAAAGAGGCTCTAAATACGTCGGTTACTAAATTTTGGGGAGCAGATGCCAATCAAAAAGGGAATTTTTGTATAGCAGGACATAATTTTCAGAATCAAAATATGTTTCATAGTCTTAAAAAGTTAGGAATAGGGGATTCCTTATTTGTGATAGATCATAAAATAGGAAAAATAGAATATAAAGTTTATGATATTTATGTAGTAGAACCAGAAGATGTAAGCTGTTTGTCACAAGATACAAAAGGGAAGAGAGAAGTGACATTAATTACATGTACAAATGATTCTAAGAAAAGAATAATTGTAAAAGGGAGAGAGGTAGAATGATGTTTTTTGAGAAGAAAACAAAAAATGTCAACAAGAAAAAAGGAATATTTATTTTGATTTTGTTTTTGTTGATGTCAATCAGTTTATTTCTTTATTTTCAAGTAACCGCTTCTACAAAATTAGAAGGAATCGATCATTTTCCTGCTAGTTATCAACCTTATTTACGTGAATTAGCCAAAAAACATCCAAATTGGAAATTTACTGCACTATATACCAATTTAGATTGGAATTACGTGATCGATCAAGAAAATGTATTTGGAAAAAATTTAGTACCTAAAAATTATTCTGACCATTGGAAAAATACAACACCAGGACAATATAATGTAGAAGTAGATGCTGGATGGGTAGATAGTTCCCGACAAGCAGTAGAGTATTGTATGGATCCAAGAAATTTTTTAAATGAGGTTCGTCTTTTTCAGTTTGAAAAGTTATCTTTTGATGCACATACGAATCAATTAGATGGAGTTGAGAAAATTTTATACGGAACAGAATTTTATGGAAGAAAGGTTTCTTACTTAGATAGTAATGGAAATACAATTTCTATGAATGAAACTTATGGAGATTTAATTTTAAGAGCAGGACAAACCTCTCATGTTAGCCCTTATCATTTAGCTTCTCGTATCAAACAAGAGGTAGGACCATTTTTATCTCATAGTTCTATCAGTGGGACAGTAGAAGGCTTTAGAGGATTATACAATTTCTATAATATTGGTGCTACTAGTTCTTCTGAGCCAATGGGAGCAATTAAGAATGGATTGCAATATGCCAAAGATGGAAAAGGAGCCAGTCAGGCTACAAAGGATAAATATTTAATTCCATGGAATACAAAAGAGAGAGCCATTACAGGAGGCGGTATTTTTATTGGATCTAGTTATATTAATGTAGGACAAAATACAATTTATTTACAAAAATTTGATGTAAATGATGATAAAGGAGGAGATTTATTTTGGCATCAATATATGACAAATGTATTAGCTCCTTATAGTGAAGCAAAATCGATTTATAATGGATATCAGAAAACAGGATTATTAGATACCTCCATGTCTTTTGTGATTCCTATATATAATGATATGCCAACTTTGCCAACAGACAGTCCCAATGTGCAACCAAATGATTTTGTCCAAGAAAATAAGAAAGTTTATTGCACAGGGAATCAAGTAAATATACGAACAGGTCCTTCTACTTCCTATGAAATCATAACAGTGGTAAATCAACAAGATAAAATGACTCGATTGGCAAAAGGAAAACAAGTAGGAGAAAGATGGGATAAAGTAATATTGGAAAATGGAATCGTGGGGTATATCTATCAAAATTATGTAGCAGAAGTGCCTAATGTTCAAATTGAAAAAATTGAAGTTTCTTTGGATAATACTGTTTTACAAAAGGGAGAAAAGAAATTATTACAAGTTAAAATTTATCCGACAGAAGCAAGTGATCACAAAGTAAAATATCATTCTAGTAATCCCAATATAGCTACCATTGATGAAAAAGGAATGATACAAGCGATTCGATCAGGAACTGTAACAATTACAGTTCAAGCAGAAGAAAATCAAGTGCAAACACAGATTGAAATTGAGGTATATAGTAAAGTAACTTCTATCACTTTAGATCAAAAAGAAATTTATATGCAGGTAGGGGATATTTTTCAAATTCATGCAAATATAGAACCAGAGGATGCAAATGACAAAGGAATTCTGTATGATAGTAGTAATCCAGAAGTAGCAACCATACAAGAAAAAGGAGTGATAACAGCCAAACAAATGGGAGAAACGACTATTCGTGTATCTGCCAATGAAAATCCTACTATAAAAACAGAATGTAAATTAGTAGTAGTTAGAACAATGGAAGATTCTGAAATTCATTTTGATAGCTCTTTGACATTAAATAGTTTAGAAGTAAGTGGAATTGATTATGATGCTAATACAGTAGCGGATTTGAAGCAGAAAATTATAACCAATCTAGAAATTGAGATAGTAAATTATCAAAATGAAATTTTAAAAGAAGAAGATATTGTTGGGACAGGAAGTAAAATTCGTGTAAAAGAAGAGGGAAAAATCTTAAGACAATATCAAATTATTGTCTATGGAGATGCAAATGGCGATGGAAGAATTAATAGTATCGATTTGTTGGTATTACAACGTCATATTTTAGAGATACAATCTATGGATGAAATCTTTAGAAAGGCAAGCAATATCAATAAAAATGGAAAAAAACCTACTTCCATAGATTTGTTATTTATACAAAGACATATTTTAGGATTACAAAAAATAGAACAATAGAGGGGATTCGAGGGACGTTCCTTAAAATCCCCAAAATGAGGAAGCAAGGGACAGTCTTTAGAAGATAAATAAGAAGGAGTGTCCCTTAAATCTACAAAATGGGGATTTTAAGGAACGTCCCTCGAATCCCTATTAAGGAGGAAATAATGTTAAAGAGAAGAGTGTGGATTCTTTTGGTCTTCTTTATATGGTGTTTCTATTGGGGAAATGGATGTTATGCAGTAGGTTCTGAGAATGTTTATTTAGGAGCCAATAGAGAGCAAATAGAAAAAGGGGAAGAAGTAGAAATAAGTGTGAATATAGAACAGAATAAAGTGGCTGCTTTTAATTTGTTCCTTACTTTTGATGAAGAAAAAGTAGAGTGTTTGTCTGCGATGGAAAATATGAATATAATTGGAAATCGAATTGCTTTTGTTTGGTTTGATTCATTAGGGGGCGAAGGTGCTAAAAAGGGTGAATTAATAAAATTTAGATTTAAAGCAAAAGAAGAGGGGTTGGCAAATTTTCAATTAGAAGGTGAATTTTATAATCAAAAAGGGCAATTGCTACAAGTGGATTTTAAAGGAACACAAATTTCAATAGGAGAAGAAGAAAATAATTTAAGCAAACAGCTTCCTGAAGAACAAGGCTCAAATCAAGAAGAGAAAAATAGTAATTTACAAATTTTAAGAATTAATAGAGAAGGAATGGTTCCAAATTTTGAGACACAGATTAAACAATATTATTTGACCATTCCAACTTCTATTCAAGAAATAGAAGTATTAGCGGTTAGCGAAAATCCAAATGCAACAGTTGAAATTACAGGAAATACAAATTTGAAAGAAGGGCTTAATCAGATAAAAATTACTGTGCTATCAGAAGATAAGACACAAAATACAGTCTATATGATAGAAGTAACAAAAACTTCTAATGTAGAATCTGCCAATACGAATTTAGAAATATTAGCAATTGAAAATTTTTTATTAAATCCTCCTTTTGATCCTTTTGAAACGAATTACAAGGTAGAAGTGTCAAATGAAACAGAGGGACTTCATCTTTTAGCCGTGCCAGAAAATGAAGAGGCAATTGTTGAAATAAAAGGAGATACAAATTTGCAAGTAGGGAAGAATTTATTAAAAATTCAGGTGATAGCTCCTAATGGTTATACAAAAAAGGAATATGAGGTTGAGGTTTATCGAAGAAGTCTAAAAGAAGAGGAAAATTATCAAGTGGAATTAGAAGAAAAATCAGAAGAATTACAAAATGCTTATAAAATAGAAGAATTAAGCCAACCAGTAAAAGAGATACAAGCAAAACATGAAGGGGAAACAAAACAAGAATTAAAAAGTTTGGATGGATTTCTAATTTTTTTGTGGGTTGTAATTTTAGGAATTGGGATATGGATAATCCGAAAAAATGTAAATAAGAAAAAGACCTAGTAACAGGAAAGAACTTTCTCTCATATAATGCAAAAAAATGAGAGGAGTTTTTTTATGGATTATGAATTAATGATGAATGGAAATGTAAAAATAGGACAAAAGGCACCAGATTTTATAGCTAATACAACATTTGGTGAAATTAAATTAGAGGATTACCAGGGAAAATGGTTGGTATTATTTTCTCATCCAGGAGATTTTACTCCCGTGTGTACAACAGAAATGATAGCTTTTACACGAGCCCATAATTATTTTAAAGAATTCAATACAGAACTTTTGGGATTAAGCATTGATAGCAATAGCTCACACTTGGCTTGGCTATATGATATTTATTGTAAAACAGGGATCAAAATATCGTTTCCTATCATAGCAGATAGAAATGGAGAAATTGCTAGAAAATATGGAATGATTGCTAATGATATTAGTAATACAGAAACAGTAAGAAATGTATTTATTATTGATGACAAACAAAGAGTAAGAACTATTTTAATATATCCATTAAATGTAGGACGTTTTATTCCAGAAATCATAAGAACTGTTCAAGCTTTGCAAATGGCAGATTGTAGCAAAGGATCAACAGCAGCTAATTGGATACCAGGTCAACCAGTAATTGTAACACCACCAAAAACATTTGCACAATTAGAAGAACGAAAGGAAGAAATTGAAAAAAATCGAAATGGAATTACATGGTATTTGAGTTTTAAAGAACCAGGCAAAGAATGCAATGAAATATTAAAAAATACAGAAAATATAAGAAAGCTTAAAGATATAAAAGAAAAATAATTTTGTAAAAAATGTACATACTAAATAGGAATCAAATTCAGGAGGTAAGAGATGGAAGTAAATCAAAAAATTAATTGTACAGTAGCAAGTTGTAAATATAATAATCATGAAAAAGAAAAATGTACATTAGATGCTATTTATGTTACACCAATTGATAACATCAAAATAGAAACAGCAGATGATTCGATGTGTGCTAGTTATCAATTAAAGGAACAATAAAATGAAAAAACACTAAATATATTTAGTATTTGGTGTTTTTTTCATAAAGAGATCTTTTTTTCTAATCAGGATGCTTGACAGAATAAAAAAATAGAAATACAATAACAAAAAATGGTAAGGAGGAAAAAATATGTTAGTTACCACAAAAGAAATGTTTGAAAAATCTATGAAAGAAGGATATGCAATTGGAGCGTTTAATGTAAACAATATGGAAATTATTCAAGCGATTGTAGAGGCAGCAGCAGAGAGTAGATCGCCAGTTATATTACAAGCTTCATCAAGTGCCATTAAATATGCAAAAATGCGTTATTTAATGAAAATGGTAGAAGCAGCAGTAGAAGAACATCCAGAAGTTCCCATTGCGATTCACTTAGATCATGGTCCAGATTTTGAAACTGCCAAAATGTGTATTGATAGTGGATTTACATCTGTTATGATAGATGGATCTAAATATAGTTTTGAAGAAAATATAGAACTAACCAAAAAAGTAGTGGATTATGCTCATAGTAAAGGGGTTGTAGTAGAAGCAGAACTGGGAAAATTAGCAGGAATTGAGGATGAAGTAAAAGTAGAAGCATCTGATGCTATGTATACAGATCCAGTGCAAGCACAAGAATTTGTAAAAAGGACAGGATGTGATTCTTTAGCAATTGCCATTGGGACAAGTCATGGAGCTTATAAATTTAAGGGAGAAGCAAAATTAAGATTTGATATATTAAAGGAAATAAAAGAAAGAATTCCTAATACACCAATTGTATTACATGGTGCTTCTACCGTAATTCCAAAATTAGTAGAAATGTGCAATCAATATGGGGGAGACATACCAGGAGCGAAGGGAGTACCAGATGAAATTTTAAAACAAGCAAGTAATTCAGGAGTATCAAAGATAAATGTAGATACTGATTTGCGATTAGCCATGACAGCTGGAATTCGAAAAGTATTTTCAGAAGATCCAAGTGCATTTGATCCTAGAAAGTATTTGATGCCAGCAAGAGAATTGATAAAAGATACAGTAAAACATAAAATGGTAAATGTTTTTGGTTCAAGCAATCGAATATGAGAATGGAGTTAAAGTATGAAGAAAGTTTCTTTAAAAATAGCCTTCATTTTACTCTTGATGATCAGTATAACGAGTTTTATAGGAAAAGATATTGTGGTACAAACTTTTTCACAAGAAATATTAGGAAAAAAGATATCAGGTTATTTTTTAGATCAAATGATAAATGAACTTCCAATAGAAGAATCTAGTAAAATAGAACAAAATATAAGAAATCATAAAGAAACAAAAAAAATAACATCTAAGTTTATACAAACAATAATTGATAATCGAATAAATCAAAAAGAAACAAAATTCGAAATAGAAGAAGAAATTGATTGGCTAATAGCAGAAAATGTTACAAAATTGATAGAACCGCAAAAGTTAAAAGAAATAAGATCTTATGTCATAGAGCAGGTTACCAATATAGAAAAAAGATTAGAAGAAAATTTATTAGAAAGTATGGGAGAACATTATGAGATCATACTTAAAATATATAATATATTTACTAATATCTATTTTAAAAGCATCACTATTTTGCTGGAACTGATAATAGGAATCAGTCTCCTTGTACTAGAAAAGTACAGGGTATGGAAAACATTAAAAAATTGTAGCTTTGTGCTCACAATATGGTTATTAGGTATTTTTATCCTTATAAAATTAATGGAACATTTTATCGATCAAAATCTAGCAGGTGGATGGCTAACAATGATTCATCTTGATGCACTAATAGGATGGATTATAATAGGAATGATTTTAAGTATTTTGTTGATGCTAATAGAAAAGAAGATAAATTTAAAAATATATAGCAAAGAATAATGCTATATATTTTTTCATAAAAGGAGAAAAACATGATAAGAAGATACCAAGAGAAAGATAAAAAGGTTATTTTGGAAATATGGAAAAATGAGAATATTAGAACTCATAAATTTATTCCTAAAGAATATTGGGAAAATAATTATAAGGTAGTAGAAAAAATTTTACCAAGTGCAGAAATATATGTTTATCTTTCAAAAGGAAAAGTAGTAGGTTTTATTGGAATTAATCACAATCATATAGAGGGAATCTTTGTTGACATACACAATCAAAACAAAGGAATTGGAACATTTTTATTAAATAAAGTAAAAGAGCATAGAAAGAAGCTAACATTGTGTGTTTACCAAAAAAATACAAGTGCGATTAACTTTTACCAAAAAAATCAATTCCTAAAAAAAGAAGAGAGAATCGATCCCAATACAAATGAAGCGGAATATGTCATGGAATGGGAAAGAAAAGAATAGAAGATGAGAAAAAAGGAAAATATAAATAAGAGATAGGAGGAAGAAAAGAGGATGACAGTTCTTATAGGTTTACTTATTCCATTTTTAGGAACAACATTAGGTTCTGCTATGGTATTTTTTATGAAAAATAAAATCAATCCTAAAATTGAAAAATTACTTTTAGGATTTGCAGCTGGAGTAATGATAGCAGCCTCTATTTGGTCTTTAATGATTCCAGCTATAGAAATGACAGAAGAACAAGGAAAAATAGCATGGATTCCAGCGACAATAGGATTTGTAATAGGAATTGCATTTTTGTTAGGATTGGATAATTTAATTCCACATTTGCACTTGAAAAATGACAAACCAGAGGGGGTAAAATGGAGATTGAAAAAGACTACTATGATGATGTTAGCAGTAACACTCCATAATATACCAGAAGGAATGGCAATTGGAGTAACTTTTGCAGGGGTGATGATTGGAAATACAGGAATTACCCTAGGAGGAGCAATGGTATTAGCAATGGGAATTGCCATTCAAAACTTTCCAGAAGGAGCTATTATATCCATGCCACTGAAAAGTGAAGGAATTTCAAAAGGGAAAGCATTTTTATATGGCACTTTTTCAGGGATTGTCGAACCAATTGGTGCCATTCTTACTTTATTGCTTACGAATACAGTTGTTACGATATTACCCTATTTATTATCCTTTGCAGCAGGTGCCATGATTTATGTAGTAATTGAAGAATTAATACCAGAATCACAAGTGGGAGAACATTCTAATATAGGAACAATAGGCGTGGCAATTGGATTTATAGTAATGATGATTTTAGATGTAGGATTAGGATAAATTGTATTTTAATAGAATTGCAAAAGATAAAATAGAGTCATAAAGAATGGAAAATAGTTTGTAAGATTTGCAACCAGAAATTGCCCCTAAAAACCTGTTCCGATAAAAAGGATGCGGATAGGTTTTATAAATTTCATAAAAATTCTTGACATATCTATTATTTTATTATAAAATACAAACAATAGTTCTTGGATGAAAAGGATATACTTTAAAAAGAGAGGGGTAAATATGGAGAATTTTGTATTTTCAATGTTATGGTACTGGATTGCATATTTTTTGGTCACAAGTACAGGGATCTTACATACCATTTTTAATATTGTTGTACTACACATGAAATCAATGAAAGACAGTCCAGGTATGGGAGAGGCATATGAAAAAACAAAACCATGGCATTTTTTATATAATATAATTCTATTTCCAATATGTTCTTTCCTTTATTTTAGAGGATTAGAGACAGTTACTTTTGATCATGTTATAGCAACATCAATTATTTGGGGATCAATAACAGTTGTATTTGATTTAATTGGTTGGGTTCTAATAAAACATCCTTGGTCACTAACTTTTAAAGAATTTTATATAGATTATCAACCTTGGATTACTTTGGTCTATATAACGATATATGCTAGTCCATTGATAGCATATTGGATCATGAATTTATGTTAATAAAATAGATTCACTAGGTTGTAATAAAAAATAAGATTTAAAACTACTTTCTAAAAAGGAGTTGATTATTTATGATTGAAAAAAAATTAGAAAATACTTCCATTCACTATTGGATTAATGATACTAAAGTAGGAAGTGCAATCATATTTATACACCCTGCATTTGCCAATCATACTTGTTTTGATACACAGTTAGATTATTTTGCAGAGTATAGAGTTATTACAATAGATTTAATAGGACATGGAAAGTCAATAGGAAAAGGGGTAATTGAAGATACTGCTCTCTATATAAAACAAATTATGGAAATAGAAAAAATTGATAAAATCAATTTAGTTGGAGTGTCTATTGGAGCAGTATTAGTTCAAGATTTTGCCAATAAATATCCAAGCAAAGTATTATCTCTAACTTGTATAGGTGGATATGATAATAATAATTTTGATAAAAGTTTACAAAAAGGTAATACCAAACAGCAAATGAAAATGATGTTAAAGGCAATGTTTTCTATAAAATCATTTGCTAAAGATAATAAAAAGATATCAGCATATACAAAGGAAGCACAAGAGAAATTTTATGAAATGAATTTAGAATTTAAAAAGAGTTCATTTAAAAAACTTGCAACACTTGGTAAATTAGTTAATAAATATAAAACAATGAAAAGAGATTATCCACTTTTAATAGGAGTAGGAGAGTATGATAATGAGATGGCAAAAAAAGCATCAGTTATTTGGCACAAGTCAGAGCCAGATAGTGAATATGTAGAATTTTCTGGAGCAGGACATATAGTTAATATGGATACACCAGAACAATTTAATAAGGTTTTAAAAAAAGTAATTAGATAACTTCTTCCATATTGCATTTAATTATTTCTTTTTACATACAAAAAACTCTTCTTAATAAATAAGTGTAGACATATTCTACTCGATATTTATTTTAAAGAGTTTTTTATCTTTTGCAAAGTTATGAATAACTATGCTTTTGGTTATTCACTGAAAAGTCTAATATTTCTAAACCTTTTTGAACATATTGATTTTTCATAAAGTAATTCCATATAGTACCGTTTAAAAAATTTTCTAACATTAATAATTCTATTCCCTTATCAATTCCTATGTATTCTTTTGCGAACCATGGCTTTATACTTTCTAAATTATATCCATCTTTAAATCCATATTTTCCCCATAATTTAGGATAACTATTATAATAATGCTCCATTGCTTTTATGCTTTCTTTTGGTGTGAATACGATTGAACCGATTGCACCACATGGAGTTACAGTTCCATCATTTTCTATATTTAAATCTATATCGCATGGTTTTGCACCACAACTTATATATCCTTTTGGAGATAAGCAAGCTGTTAATCCCCAAGAATTTTCATCATAAGTTTTAAATTTCTGTTTGTGATCTATACAATATTGTCTATTAGCTTTTGTTGCTTTAACTGAATTTTCAAACCAATTAATGTTTTCTAAATCTTTTAAATCTTTGAAGTCAATCCATGCATGTGAAAATTGATAAGTAAATAAAGTTCCACAATAGGTATATATTATATCTTTTATATTTTTATAATTGGCTTTTTTTCTTTTAAATTCATAATACATACTTTTATCTATTGGAAAGGTAGGGGAACTCACCCCTAAAATATATAACATTAACTGTTCTGCATACATATCCCAATGTCCCCAGAAGCCTTTTTCTGGTTTATAGCCCATGTAAAAATAATTTGTATCTTTATTTCTATACCATTCCCAATTTATTCTTGTAAATAATGTTTCAGCTTTTTGTTTGACAGATCCTCCAAAATATTCACCTACGGTTATTGCACCACATATAAATATTGCGGTATCGATGATTGATATTTCACAATTCCATTCTCTTTTACCAGTTTGCATGTTTACAAAATGATAATAAAATCCATTTTCACCTTCCACATAGTTTATAAATGTGTCTAATGTTCGATTGGCTCTGTCATATGCTTTTTTATAACTAATCCATTTGTGTTCCACTCCAATTAGTAATGCCCCTAAACCATATCCAACAGAAGCGACGCTTCCTATAACATTGTCTAATATTGTTTTATCTCTTATCAATCCATATCCTAAACTCTTTTTATTAGTATTAGATTCTTTCATGAAAAAAAGATAACTCCTTTTAAGTTCTTTCAATATAAGTTTTTTTCCATAACATTTGAATAATCTCATAAAAACAACACATCCTCTATTATTATTATAGAGGTACATTATACCAAAATCAATGGTTATTTATGGTAGTAATATTGCAATAATGTAAACCATAGTTTATAGAAATTTAGTATCTGTAAACTATGGTTATTTTGTTTTTAAAAATAAGAATTTAATTTAAACATACAAATAATAGTTGTATTAAAAGTAATAAAAAAAGATTTAATTAAATCAACATAAAATTAAAAGTAATATGTGTAATTATGCTAAAATTTTAAATGATTTATCAATATAAATATTTTGACAGTCATACTGGTATAATAGGTGAAATGGGTAGATTGTCAAAATATTATAAAAGTAATTATAGCAACGATATAGTATTGATTGATAAATGTGCGATTAGAATTTGAAAAATTTTATAAATAATGTTTACAAACGTACAACAAAATAATGGAATTGTAGTATTTTGTAATGGTAGCTAAAATGGACACTAAACGAAGTTATTTATATTTAGAAATAAATTGTGGACGAAATAAAACGAAAACAAAATAAAAAAAACATTGAAATATCAATATTTTTGCTTTGCTGTAAATTGATATTGTGATAAAACGTGGACGAAACAAAACGAATATGGTCAAAAGTATTGATAAATAATTTGAAAATTGATATAATAACGATAAAAAGGAAGAGGTGTTTTTGTGATAACAGAGAATAGTAAATTAGAATTTAAGAGAGAGTTAACAGATTCAATTGTTAAAGAAATAATTGCTTTTTGTAATACAACTGGTGGAACGATTATTTTAGGATATGATGACACTGGTAAAGTTGTAGGACTTAAAAATGCAAAAGAAGATTTAGATAGATTAAGTAGCAAAATAAATGACAGTATAGAACCATCAGTAAATTTTTAAGTTTAGGCGGATTAGTTAGTGGATTAACTATTGAAGATATAAAACTTGGAAGTTCATCAT